>DADO01000138.1:593-6299 GCA_002509325.1 Methanosarcina sp. UBA402
CTACCTAATGTTTATTCCTATCTATTTCTAGAGTGATTAAAATGTGTGGAATAATAGGCTTTATAGACCGAACTAAGTCAAGAATAGACGGGTCGAGCATAAAAGCCGCCCTGAGTCTCATGAACGAAAGAGGCAGTGGATATGGGGCAGGTTATGCTGCGTACGGGATATATCCCGAGTATGCAGACTATTATGCTCTTCATGTCTTCTTTGACAACCTGGCAAAACCAAAAAAGAAGGTTGATGAAATCCTTCAACAGTGGGGAGAGATCGTTCATCAGGAAGAGATTCCAACTACTCCACAGCCTAATATGCAAAAAGTGCACATTTCCTGGAGATACTTCTTCAAGCCCTCAGAGGAGCTGATGGCAGGGAGAATGACCTCTGAAGATGATGTTGTTACTTATATAGTCATGGAAGTAAACAGCAATGTAAAAGGAGCTACCATCTTTTCCTCGGGAAAGAATATGGGGGTTTTCAAAGCTTCAGGCTGGGCCGAAGAAGTTGCAGACTTCTACAGGATTCAAGATTATAAGGGATACATATGGCTTGCTCACAACCGTTATCCTACAAATTCCCCGGGCTGGTGGGGAGGGGCTCATCCCTTCAACCTGCTTAACTGGTCCGTAGTGCATAACGGAGAAATCACCTCATACGGCACAAACAAGCGTTATGTCGAAGAATACGGATATAAGTGCACCCTTTTTACAGACACCGAAGTAGTAGCTTATCTATTTGACCTGCTTGGAAGGCAGCATGAACTTTCTCATGAAATGATTGTTCGGGCCCTTGCTCCGCCTTTCTGGGAGGATATAGACCAGATGCCCCCAAAAGAAGCAGAACTGAACAAGGCAATCCGCCTTACATATGGGCCAGCCCTCATGAACGGGCCCTTTGCAATCGTAGTCGGGACAGATGACGGCATTGTCTGCTTTACGGACAGGATTAAACTGCGTCCCCTAGTAGTTGGAGAAAACGGAAACCGACTCTATATCTCCAGCGAAGAAGCTGCAGTAAGAATTCTTGACCCCGAAGTTAAGAATATACACACTCCCAGGGCAGGAGAACCAATTATAGCGAGGTTTATTGAATGACTCTCGGAAGTGTACCCTCGAAATTTAAGGTCAGCATTGATCGCGACCAATGTATGGACTGTGGACGCTGTATTGAGAACTGTTCCTACGGCGTATATAGAAGAGAAGGCGATAAAATCCTGATAGAATCCAGGAAATGTACAGCCTGTCTCCGCTGTGTTTCCATGTGCCCAAGGGACGCTATCACGCTTACTGAAAAACCCGTGGATTATCGCAGCCACCCCATCTGGACCAGAGAGGTCAGAGAAGATATTATTAAACAGGCCCGCACCGGAAAAATAATCCTTTCAGGAATGGGAAACGTCAGGGATTTGCCAATTATATATGACCGTCTTCTCCTTGACGCCTGCCAGGTTACAACTCCAAGCATTGACCCTCTGAGAGAACCAATGGAGCTCAGGACTTACCTGGGAAAGAAGCCGTCCAAACTCAAATTCAGGAAGACCGAGAGCGGAGACGTAGAACTGGAAACGAAACTCGCTCCAAACCTCAAACTTGATACCCCTATCATGATCGGACATATGAGCTTCGGAGCTATCAGCCTGAACTCCCAGCTCAGCATGGCAAAAGCAGTCACCGAAGCCGGAACTTATATGGGAACTGGAGAAGGAGGGCTGCACAGGGATCTCTACCCATACCAGGACCATATGATTGTCCAGGTCGCTTCAGGCCGTTTCGGTGTGGACATTGATTACCTTGAAAGAGGCGCTGCCATTGAGATCAAGATTGGCCAGGGTGCAAAACCCGGTATAGGAGGGCACCTGCCAGGAGAAAAGGTAAACGAGGAAGTCTCAAGAACCCGTATGATTCCATATGGCAGTGACGCAATCAGCCCTGCTCCCCACCATGATATTTACAGTATTGAAGATCTTGTCCAGCTCATTCGAAGCCTCAAAGAAGCAACCGAATGGAAAAAACCCATCTTCGTAAAAGTTGCAGCTGTACATGACATAGGCGCAATTGCTGCAGGCATTTCCCGCTCTTCTGCAGATGCAGTGGTCATTGACGGGTTCCGCGGCGGGACCGGAGCAGCCCCCAAGGTTTTCAGGGACCATGTGGGAATACCAATTGAAGTTGCAATCTCAAAAGTTGACCAGACACTCAGGGAACAGGGTGTAAGAAACGAGATCTCGGTTATTGCAAGCGGCGGAATAAGGAGCAGTGCCGACCTTGCCAAGTCAATCGCTCTTGGGGCGGATGCAGTCTACATAGGAACTGCAGCTCTGGTAGCTCTGGGCTGCAGGGTCTGCGGCAATTGTTACAGAAACCTTTGCCCCTGGGGCATTGCTACCCAGCGCCCAGACCTTGTGAGCAGGCTTGACCCTGAAGCTGGAGCAGCACAGGTTTCAAACCTTATACATGGCTGGACCATGGAACTCGGAGAACTTATGGGTGCAGCAGGCATCAACAGTATAGAAAGCCTGCGTGGAAATAGGAACCGCCTGCGCGGATATATGCTGGATGAAGGAACGCTTAAAGTCCTGGACGTACTGCCAGCGGGGGCCTGAACATGAAGTCAGTAAGAATTGATGCCAGAGGTATGCACTACACCCCTTTAAACCAGAAGATAAGAGCGGCTGTTGCAGACGGGGTAGAAGAGATTATCCTTGATAACGTGCTCGGACAGCGCTTTATAGGAGACGGATTAAGAGGAAATGTCCGCATTATAATCAACGGAGTTCCCGGAGGAGACCTGGGGATGTTCATGAGCGGCCCCACCTGTATAGTAAACGGGAACGCCGAACACGCCCCTGGAAACACCATGAACAAAGGAATGCTCGTTATCCACGGGAGCGCAGGGGATGCAGTCGCCCACAGCATGAGGGGCGGCAAAGTCTTTATAAAGAATAACATAGGCTACCGCGGCGGCATCCATATGAAACAGTATGACGCAGATGCCAGGCCCACACTTGTCATAGGCGGGACAGCCCACTCCTTCCTCGGAGAATATATGGCTGGAGGCCTTGTACTTGTACTCGGGATCGGAAAAGAAAAAGCCATGACTGACAGGGGAATAGGCAGCGGAATCCACGGCGGTGAAATCATAATCCGCGGGGACGTGGACGAACACCTGCTCGGGGTAGGAGCCAAGAAATTCAAGTTTACGGAGGCCGACCTGGAACGCATTGCCCCGATCATAAAGAGCTTCTGTGAGCAGTTCGGGTATGACCCTGCAGAGTTCCTGGACACAAATTACACAAAGATCGGACCTGCAAGCAGCCGGCCTTTTGCAGGCAAATACGTCTGGGAGTGATCAGAAATGGCAGAAAAGAAACCAATCAGTAAAAGTTACATTGACCTGAAATCAAAAGTCTGGGACACAGGACTCTGCTCAGGCTGCGGAGCCTGCATTGCAGTCTGCCCTGCTGACGCCCTGTACTTCGAGACCGGGGGCGATTCCACACATCCGATGAGCAACAACTACTGTAAAGCCGCTGTTGATGATGTGCCCTGCGGTGCCTGCTACGAGGTCTGCCCAAGACTTGATGAACAGCCTTCAAGTCTGCTTGGAGACTACCTTGAAATCACTGCCGGAAAAGCCGAGTTCGAAATTCCGAGAAAACAGAGTGGGGGAGCAGTTACTGCGATCCTTACAAACGCCCTGGACACCGGCCTTGTAGATGCCGTGGTTACAGTCACCGAAGACCCCTGGACCCTCAAACCGCACTCCATGGTAATTACCAAAAGTGAAGCCCTTATCAGCCAGGCAGGAAGCCGTTACAACTGGTGGGTCCCTCTTGTTTCTTCCCTTAAGGAAGCAGTTGTAAACAAGAAGTACAGGAACATTGCAGTTGTCGGAGTCCCCTGTGTAGTCCAGGCAGTCCGCAAGATGCTTGATACAGACCACCAGCTTGTGCAGCCATACAAGAAGTCCATCCGCTTCGTCTTAGGGCTTTTCTGCACGGAAAGCTTTGACTACGAAAAACTTATCGCAGGCAAGCTAAAAAGCGAATACGCTCTCGAACCCATGAAAGTTTGCCGCATTGATGTTAAGGGCAAGCTAGAAATCACCCTCAATGACGGAACGCAGTATGTAATCCCCCTTACCGAACTTGAGGATACTATCCGTCCGGGCTGTAGTATCTGTACGGACTTTACCGCTCTCAAAGCTGACATCTCAGCTGGCTCGGTAGGAAGCCCTGATGGTTATACCACTCTTGTTGTCCGCACTCTTGTAGGACAGCACCTTCTTGAAAGCGCAGTTGCCAACAAGAAATTAAGCATCGACGGTGAGGTCAGCCTCGGCATAATTGAAAAACTTGCAAAGAAAAAACTTGCAAGAAAACCGGAATAAGTCCGATAGGAATTTAAAGGATGAAACCCAAGTTTCATCTTTATGTGTTTTTTTGTTAAGTGTGGTTGAGGACTATTTAGTCCCAACTTATCAAATATTCTCCTGGACATGAATTTAACTCTGCGTTATTTTATTCGGAGTCACTAATCAGCAGAGTAATAACATATCCAATTTTATTGCTTTTTTGACGTAGGGATATTTCTCGATATTTGCTAAACTGAATTCAACGTATTTCTCTGGCGGATCTGAAGTTTATTTGCATTACACCAGGTTGATGAATCATTAAGAAAAAAATCAGATCTATTGTTAAAATTACAAAAGAAAAGTAAATTAAAAATTTTATAATCATTTTCATTTAAATATTCTTTTCACATACATTATGAAAGTAAATGTAGCACAGCCGGCATCATTTTTCGGAAATTACATCATAAATCTTTTTTAACATCAATGCAATATAGATAAGCAAAATAATATTAAGGGTTGGGAATACAAACGATATGATCTCTTTAAAAATGTAAAGAAATGAAGTAGATGAAATCATTTACTCACTTCTCCTTTTAATCATCGTATGCAGTACTTGTACCGGAATAACCTGTCCCATCACTATCTAGGAACTCTCCCCAATATTGCCACTGCCAGTTACCACTAACTCCGTTAGTATTTGATTGTACATAAAGTCCATTATAGTCATACGTATCTTGGGCTTTGAAGTTCAAGTTAGGATCATAGAGTGTAAGGTCTACGTCACAGTTAATCCAATCATATAGATTGGAATCGATTTTTATTCTATCTTCATTAGATCTTATGCTCCAGCTCCACCAATCATCACAGTCATTAGGAGGAGATATCCCACCAGCAAAGTTATAGGTCCGATATGTTGACGTTGACGATAAATCTTCTGATTTATTGGTTTTGTTTATAGAGTTTTCAGAAGTTTCAGGCACTTCAACTATTAGGTTTATTTTGTTATGCTCTCCATCTAATTTATTTTTAAGAATTTCCTCCAAAACTTTTCCTTCCGCGTTGATAATATATCTGTTGTTAGATCTTTCTATCACATCTATATTTTGTAATTCATCGATTGCCTTGTTATCCCATACCTGAACCATAACTCTATATACTTTATCAGGATTTTGCTTCACTTTTTCCAAGAATGTATTCATTATTTTTTGCTTAACTACTGCAGCCTCCTCATCAGACAATTTCCTTGGCGAGTCTTCATTACTCGTGATTTCAATATTCGTATCTACTTGCGCATTCACAGCTGGCACAAAAGCTATTCCCACCAGAAACATTACCAAGAGCAATGTTCCTATT
>DADO01000121.1:0-219 GCA_002509325.1 Methanosarcina sp. UBA402
GAGATTGGAGAAGTAATGACAGATTACTGGAAAGCATATACAGAGTTTCTTCCGGAAAGTATTCATACCCAATCCAAAGTAGAAACGTATACAGTTGAAGGATACAACGGCATATTGAGGCGCTTTCTCGCAAGGTTAAGATGAAAGACAAAATGTTATGCAAAAAGTCTTGAAATGCTAAAGTACTCTGTTATTCGGTCGTGTACGTGAGTTATTGAT
>DADO01000121.1:467-2602 GCA_002509325.1 Methanosarcina sp. UBA402
TCAATAACTCATGCCCATTACCTGTTATTCTATTGATGAAAAATAGAAATAAGGAGTTAGCTATAATTGGTTAACAATACCAAAATGGAGTAATATTATACTAGGAGTAATATATACTGAAGGAGTAAACAAAATACTGAGCATTATCGAAAAAATAAACGGAACAGACTGCAGATGCAGAACTCTGAGGGAATGCTTTTGAGAGAAAATCAGAGTACAGAAGCACTTGAAACCTGGATTATAGAGCTCAGGCGCGAATTTCATAGATACCCCGAACTCAGTTTTGAAGAGTATGACACCCAGAAAAGAATCCTGAAAATACTTGGAGAACTGGGAATAGAAGCCAGAAAAATTGCAGATACCGGTGTACTTGCAAGCATCCGAGGGACATTACCTGGTCCCTGTATTGCCCTTCGATCAGACACGGATGGATTGCAGGTGCAGGAAGAGTTAACTGAAAGAAATAGTGACTATATCTCCAGAAACGATGGAGTTATGCACGCCTGCGGGCATGACGGACATATGGCAATGCTTTTTGGGGCTGCACGACTTTTTCAAGAATATCGGGATTTTCCAGGAGAAGTCCGCCTAATCTTTCAGCCTGCAGAGGAAATTCCGCCAGGAGGTTCGGAGAGGGTAATTGCAGAGGGGGGACTTGAGGATGTGGATGTGGTTATGGGCATGCACATCTTTACTAATCACGAATCAGGAAGCGTGGGTTTCCGTCCCGGGCCTTTCATGGCAAGCACCAACCGATTTGAAGTGATCGTTAAAGGAAAGGGAGGCCATATTTCAAAGCCTGAAAGCTGTATTGACCCCGTCCGAATGGCAACGGATTTTATGAGCAGCCTTTATCCTGCTCTTGAAAAGCAGCTTGAACCGGATAAGTATATCATTGGAGTGGGAAGGATTCGGGGAGGAGCCCAGTTCAATAGAATTCCTGATACTGTAGAGATTCTTGGAAGCTACCGGACTTTTGACAGGGAGACCACGGATATAATTGACAGGACGATAAAGGAATGTCTGGAAGAGGTAGTAAAAAGATACGTAAAGCCAGGAGAAGAATTTTCAGGTTTTCCTGATTACAAGCTTGATATACTGCATGGCTATCCTGTCCTTGTAAATGATCCTTTGTTCACAAGCGCTGTACATTTAAATCTGCAGGAGAATTTTCCGGAACTTACAGTTTATTCTGAGATCGAAAAAACCTTTGCCGCCGAAGACTTTGCAAGTTATCTGCAGAAAATCCCCGGGATTTTCATTTCTCTGGGTACCCGGAACCCGGAAAAAAAGATCCTGGAAATCAATCACTCATGCACGTTCGATATTGATGAAGAAATCCTGATTATTGGCACAGAAATATTCTATACTGTCTCGCTGGATTTCCTCAAAAATCCGGAAAAATACCTCAATTCCCAGAGCTATTTCAGTTCCGAACCATTAAGAAAAAGCTTGAAAACCGACAGATGAACAAAACCAATAGGCAAATGAAAACCAACGGGTAAATAAAAACCAGCAGGTAAATAAAAAGGAAACTGTCCGGTTTGCGGAGTGAAATAGATGATAATCCAGTTATATGACGATTCCAGAAAGGAAGAGGTCCGTGACGTTGTACTTGAAGTGCTGCTGGAGCACGGCTTTGAATTTGATAGACTGAAAGATGCTGACCTCAAGGATATAAATGGTTATTATTTTGGAAGCGGAGGCGTATTTTTTGTAGGGATCGCAAACGGTAAAGTCGTAGGTACGGCAGGTGTCCGAAAATTTGGCGGAAATATGTGCGAAATCCGGCGTATTTATCTTAAGAAAGCCTTCAGGAGCAAAGGCAACGGAAAACAGCTCTTCAGGACTGCTCTCAATTTTGCTGAAAAAAACTGCTCTGGTGTGATCCTTAAAACCGATTCAATCCTCACGAAAGCGATAGACATGTACCTCAAGCACGGCTTCACTTTCAAGAAAGAAGAGACCGGGTATCTGTATTTCGAGAAAATATTTTAACGTCCGAATTCCGCTTCGGAAACACGGTACCCTTTTCCGACATTCCGCAGTATTTTTTGGTCGTGCGTTATTAGTTAGTTGATGTTATTTATAAAACGCTTTTAGTGGCGCATCGTACCTTTTTTGCAATTCAGTAA
>DADO01000227.1:0-6442 GCA_002509325.1 Methanosarcina sp. UBA402
CTATAGTTGCTTACCAATATCAAATAAAGAAAAGTGAATGTATAAAAGGGTTCAGTTCTTAGTTTCTATTTGTTGAAACTCTTCTGCCTTTTACTTTTAAGAATTATCAGGATCTTCTGGGGGTGAGAAGATTACTTCTTTGATATCTGAAGATGCAGGGTTTGAGGAACTTGAGTCAATAGCGATCGCAGTACATTCCCTTGTTGGACTTCCTACCACTATCCGCAGCCTCAAGCGAAAGGGACTTCGCCTGGAAAATGGTAAAATCCTTGACAGAGACTATACAGGCCCTATACTCGAAGAGGTACTCAGGACCGGCAAAACCATACGTGGAGTGCCTAAAGAGGGCACGTATCTGGGCAGGAATGTGGTGGTTTCTCCCATCTTCTCAGAGGACGGGAAGGTCATTGCGGCCATAGGGATTGTGGATTTACTTTCGGTCCTTGAGATGCAGGAAATAATCAGGACAGTTGTGAATAACAGTCACGCAGTGGTATTTCTCTGGAAAAACAAAGAAAAATGGCCTTCAGAGTTCGTCTCTGAAAATGTGGTCCAGTTTGGATACACAGTTGAGGACTTTATTTCAGGCAGGGTTCTGTATGGAAATATCATCCATCCCGATGACCTGGAGAGAGTTAAGGATTCACTTAATGAGCGTATCCGAAGAGGTGAAGTTAACTTCGATATCGAGTACAGAATTTTTACAAAAGCAGGAGACCTCCATTGGGTAAATGAGAGGACATTTATCCAGCGAAATTCTGAAGGAGAAATAACCCACTTGCAAGGGCTTGTGCTGGATATAACTGAGAGAAAAAAGAGCGAAGAAGCCCTAAGAAAGTCTTTAGAGACTCAGAAGATGTTGAAAACCATAATAAACAATAGCCAGGCAGTGGCTTTTCTTTGGGAGAACAAAGAAAACCTGCCAACGGTGTACGTTTCTGAAAATGTGACTCAGTTTGGGTATACGGTAGAAGACTTTACCTCAGGGAAAGTCCCTTACAAAAGTATCATTCACAGGGATGACATAGACTCATTTATTAAAATCCTCAATCGCAACATCACAGAGATACAGGATTCCTTCGGCGTTGAATACAGAATTTTTACCGGGGACGGAAAAACTCTCTGGGTAGATGAGAAAACTTTTATCCAGAGAGACGAGGATGGGAAAGCGACTCATTTTCAGGGTCTCGTAGTTGATATTACCGAAAGAAAAGAAGCCCAGAAAATGCTTGAGATCCAGCGAGAACTCGGGACGGAACTGAGCACTACCTGGAACTTCCAGACAATGCTCAACCTGGTTCTTGATTCCTGTCTTCAAATAGACGGACTCGATGCAGGGGGTATATACCTCAAGGACGAACTCCTGGACCTGATAAAGCTGGTAGCATATAGGGGAATTTCCCCCGAGTTTAGCGAAAAGATTTCCAGATATAAGACAGATTCTCCGGAGGCAAGGCAAATCTGGACTGAAAAACCCATCTACTCACTGGACTTCTACTCCGATACAATGGCTGACGCAATAAAAAGAGAAGGAATAAAAGCTGTTGCTATAGTTCCTCTTAAGTATAGAGGGGAAATTGTAGGCAGCCTGAACTTCGCCTCCCATACGCTGGATAAGATTCCCTGGAGTGTCCGGAATTTCCTTGAAAGTATTGCTCTCCAGGTGGTAAACTATATTGCTCCAGTCTGCATTCAAGCTGAACTATCATAAGCTTTCTTTGGATTATCTGGGGCAAAAGGCAAAATGTCTGTAGAAATCAAGAGACTACTGGACTCATGACTACTGGACTCATAGCAGAAATGAAAATCTAAAGATAGATCGATTGAGGATATATAAAAATCTTGGAAAATAACTATTCATAGACTTAAACGTTGAATTAAAAAATCAGGTAAAAATCAGGTAAAAATCAGTTAGGTGGTTCACAAGGTTTGTCCCATGTTAATGAAGTTTCTTACTGGATCAGTTTTGAAGCTGTCCGGTATTTCCCTCCATTTCACAGCACTCCTTATGAACCAATTATTATTATGTATATAATACTATAAAATACTAACGATAGAATTGTAGTTTATTTAACCGGTTCCTATACTTAGGTTCCTATACTTAATCTGATCTTGCCCAGACATTCTTCAAGATTTCCTTTACTTTCGGTCTTTTCCCATACATGAGCAGATAAGCCTTGAAAAGTCGACTGGAGAGCAGGATCACTCCATGGACTGAAACGAACAGAATGAAGACGCTGGCAAGAATCTGATAAACTGGCACAGATGAGACTGCCATCCTAGTAAGCATGGCTACAGGCGAGGTGAGAGGGAAGAGGGAAAGAAAGACTGAAGATGAGCTGTCTGGGTTTGTAATAATCGGCTGCAGGAATATGAGAGGCAATGCGGCTGCAAATGAGAGAATTCCTGCAATCTGCTGGCTCTCCTGAAGGGAGCTAGTGATTGCCCCTATTCCTGCCATCATACTGGCAAAAAAGAGGAAGCCAAGCACGAAATAAACAAGAGCGAAGAAGAGAGTATTAGGCTCGATTTTTATCGGAAGGGCATAGCCGCTTCCGACCACTACTGCCGCAAGCCAGATTCCAATTTGTAGAAGGCCAACTGCACCAAGCCCCAGAATCTTGCCTGTAAGGATTTCGGAAGGAGCTACGGAAGACAGCAAGATTTCTATTATCCTGTTCTCCTTTTCCTCGGCAACGCCTCGAAGCAGAAAGCCAGAAGATGAAAAAATACTGAAGAGAAGAAGAAAAGCTATAAGAATTGGAAGGCCAAAACTGGCAAAAATATCAGCAATACCTCTCCCAGAAGACTCTCCGCTCTTTTCTATATTATAAAATTTTATGTTGACTGGATCTAGGACCCTGTTGAGTGTCGGTTCATCCACTTTGTCTTTCAGGAGGGAGGTAATAACGATACCTGAGAGTTCGGCAGACAATTCGAAATTTGACACAGGCGCTTCTTTTTCAAGGCTATACAGTTCTATTGTTCCGGATTCAAGAAAGTCTTCAGGGATAACGAGATAGGAAGAAATCTGGCCTGCCTGTAAGGCCTGCCTTGCATCAAAAATATCGCTGTACATTACAAATTCAATAGCTGAGGTTTTTGCTTCTGAGGATCCTGGAGAAAGACCTTCACTTCGGATTGGTTCTGGGAATTCGAAGGCATCGGTCATATCAATGTAGCCTACTTTCTGATCTTTGATCGGGGACATGCCTGAAAATATTACCGGAAGAAGGGTTATACCTGCAAATAGGAAAGGAAGGAGGAAGGTCATAAAAAGAAATTCTTTACGCTTTATTGTCTTCAGAAACTCGTGCCTGGCTACGATAAAGGTTTTTCTGGGAAATTTATTTCCTGGAAATTTATTCACTGGCAGCACTCTCCAGAGTCTCAATAAAAATTTCATTCAGGGAAGGAAGCGCCTGCTCAAAACGCAGGAGATTTGCTCTCTGGACAAGTTCCTCAAGAAGGGTCTGTATGTTCACTCCTTCCTCTGGAAAGATTTCAACAAATTTTCCGGATTCCACTACTTTTTTTATACCTGAAATTTCTCGAATTGTATTCAAATCTGCATTTTCTGCGAATTCTACAATCAGAGAGTTTTTCCCATACTCTTTCCTGATATCATCCACAAGGCCATAAAGCACTCTTCTGCCTTTATTGAGCATAAGGATTCTGTCACAAAGCGTCTGGGCCTGTTCCATAATATGAGTGGAAAGGATTATTGTTTT
The DNA here is from genome assembly GCA_002509325.1 of Methanosarcina sp. UBA402. Lineage (GTDB taxonomy): Archaea > Halobacteriota > Methanosarcinia > Methanosarcinales > Methanosarcinaceae > Methanosarcina. The sequence continues at coordinate 3,732 of DADO01000227.1, forward strand.
TCCTGCTGCCCTGAGTTCCAGGATTCTGGCTTTAATTGCCTTCGTAATAACGGGATCAAGCCCGTAAAAGGGCTCATCAAGGATTATGAGCTCAGGCTCATGGATAATTGCAGAAAGGAATTGAACCTGTTGCTGCATTCCTTTGGAGAGCTCTTCAACTTTTTTATTTTTATATTGATATAAATCCAGGGAATTAAGAAGGGTTTCGGCGTTTAAATGCGCCTGTTTTTTGGGCATGCCTTTAAGCTGTGCAAGATAAACCAGCATATCCAGAAGTTTTGTTTTCCTGTACAATCCCCTTTCCTCGGGAAGGTATCCTATCCTGTCTTTTGCAGCCGGGCTTAGAAGATCCCCATAGATGCGTATTTCCCCAGAGTCCGGCCTGAGAATGTCAAGAAGAAGCCTTATAAGCGTTGTCTTTCCTGCCCCATTTGGCCCGAGAAGCCCGAAGATCTCTCCCTGCCTCACTGAAAACGAGATGTCCTCGAGAATATTTTTATCTGAGAAAGACTTTGACACGCTTTTAAATTCCAGAATATGCATCTAGACTAAATACATTCCAATGTAGAATAAGCTTATTCAATATTTAATGAAAGCAAAAGCTAATTCAGCATCTAATGCATTTAATCCGCATCTAATGCATTTAATAAAAGTAACTATCAAGTATGTATTGATTAAAGTAGCTGTCCAGCATACATTAATTAAAGTAAATATCCAGAATTAATGAGGTTAGTTGAATTCAACAGGGGAAATAAGAAGAATTCAGGGGGATAGTATGGTATGATACCAAAAGTAATTATTCACAACAGTATAAGTCTCGACGGCTCCACCACAGGCTTCGAAGCAAATCTTGACATTCACTATAAAATTCTGAGCAGCTATCAGCCTGATGCCATGATAGTCGGCTCGAACACTGCGAAAGCAGGAACCCAGTTTTTCTGCGAAAATATTCCGCCAGAAGAGGAATCGGACTTTAGAAAGCCTGATATCAAACCCGATGACCCCAGGGCATACTGGCTGATTGCGGATTCAAGGGGAATCCTGGAAGGATTAATGCATGTGTTCAGGCGTTCTGAGTACGGCAAGGATGTAATCGTCCTGATCTCGGAAAGGACTCCTGAAGCTTACATCAATTATCTCAAAGAAAGGAATTACGACTTCATCCGGACCGGTGCAGACCGTGTAAACATTAGACAGGCACTGGAAATCGCAAACGAAAAGTACGGTTTTGAACTTGTAGTTTCGGACAGCGGGGGAGTACTGAACAGTATATTACTCGAACACGGGCTTGTTGAAGAAATCAGCTTGATTCTTACCCCTGAAATTGTAGGGAAGAATGGGACAAATCTTTTCAGGACTCTGGAAAAGAGCAGGATCCGGCTTAAACTTTTAAGAGACGAAATTGTGGAAAAGCAATATGTACATTTGGTGTATCGGATTTTGAAAGGATAAAAGAGCTGGAAACTTAGTTTTTAGGAACAATTAAAGCTAATCCCGCCATTAAAATGGCGGGATACTGCCTGTCAACTGTGCCAACTTTCGCTATCTACTAACATTTTTGTACTTTCCAACCTATACTCTATTGTCTAGTTTTTGATATTAGTAGCTGAAAGGTTCAATATTCCGGTTTTGATCAAACACAACCGTTGAACCGCAACCGTTGCGCCGGTTGATCACGCCGGATAGGGATTGGGGATAAGATCTTTAAACTCAAACATTGACCTGCAACCGTTGGACCGGTTGACCACGCCGTTGCCAGAAGTTTTACGTTTTTGATCAAACTTTTTTTGAAAAAGTTTGTGATCACGCCGCCACACGCCGCCACGTCGTTTTTGATCAAACTTTTTTTGAAAATGTTTGCGGGACTCGGGTTGCAGGGCCGCAACTCTGCCGAGACGGAACTCGGAAGTAGCAGACTTAATGACGTTTTCTCAAAATGGGTTTTCTTAAAATGGGTTTTCTGGCCGTGTCCTTAAATTATAGAACAGGAACTCTAAATGTTAATAGTTCCTTTAAACTCCATATGCGATCAGTTATTCCTTCTGCCATAGCTGGAGTCCTTTGAAACCATTTTCTGTTTTCAGACTCTATTTTTAATCTTAGAGACTTATGAGGTTTTATAAAGTTATACCATGCCTGGAATAATCAATAGCTTTCTGATGCATCCTTTTGGTTTTACTGAAATTTATTCCTTTTCTTATAAATCTTGCAAGAGATGTCCTTATCGTAAGGTTTATCTATTCTGCATAAGAAGTTCCAATATAACTATCCGAATCAGCTCCAAGCATTTAGAATATCTCTTCAGGATCTCCAAAGATGATACGTTGAACTGTTTCAACTACATAATTTTTTACTTTTTTCTTCAATACTTTGACATATTTTAAATCGTCAAGTGGAACCAGTTTAGGTAGCGGTTTTCTTCCGATACCTCTGTATTGTGGCAACTCGATTTTACCATAAACTTTTACAAATGCTTCTTCAAAGGCGTCCCAATCATCTGAGGTAAATACAGGGATAGGAGAAGAGGGGGAACGCATCTTCTCAACTTCTTTAAATAACTCTATAGCATCCTCAGTACTACGTTTTTCTTAATGATGAGAAAAGAGCAATCTTGTGTCACTTTTGATTGCTGTAAGTGAATATACGTCACCATACTCTTCAGAAGCCTCTTCAGTTACATTTTTTTGGGCTCTGTAGAAAACCTGTCTACA
>DADO01000227.1:6734-6872 GCA_002509325.1 Methanosarcina sp. UBA402
TCCGACTCTCCCATGTTTATAGGAGTAATAACCGTATAATCGGTTGAGCTCACTAACCTGTTGAACTCACAAAAAGTTAGATATTGATTTATCAGATAACTTTGAGATTGGCACTTTCAGTAGTTCACTAATTTTTTA
>DADO01000156.1 GCA_002509325.1 Methanosarcina sp. UBA402
ATTTACTCCGAGTTCTCTGTCTATCGGGTAGATAGCTCTGCAAAGCGCTGTGGTGTTGCAGGAAACAATCCTTGCCAGATCACGGCCCAGAGCCTGTTCGTAATTACTTTCCGCATTAAAGGAGAAACCTGAAATGGTGTGACTCTCGCCGCCCTGCCAGATTGCCTTTATCCCGGCCTTTTCATACATAGGCTTATTTTTCTCCCCAACCCCTCCTGGAGTGCAGTCTACAACAAGATCAGCCTTTTCCAGCATCTCTTCAATAGTTCCGGCTGCCGGCATCCCTGCATTTTCAAAGGCTTCAGTATTCTCAGCAGGAGCGTATATGTCATATCCTAGCTGATGTGCCACTGCAGCCTCATAATTCGGTTTTGTCTTGGAGACTCCGATAACTTCCATGTCATCCTGCGCCCGAACGGCGTCTGCAACCCTTTTTCCTATAGTTCCGTAACCATTTACCGCAATTTTTGCTTTAGCCATTATTATCCTGCCCAGTTTGTTTAATTTTTTACATGTTTGGAATTTCATTCTCCTGAAATTTTACAAGTTCAAGATATGTAGAATACGTTTCCCCTATTTCGTCTATTTCAACAGCAGTCGCAGGTTTAAGTTTTCCCTGGTACCATCAAGGCCAAAAACTGCCATATATTTGTGACAAATCCCCAATTGAGGTGCTTTAACCCCTGGTAATGGTCTCTCACATATACATTCAGCATGAATGACTAAGCAGGACAAGCAAGCCAAATTATCAAGTTTTATCCATTCAAGTCTTATTCAATATACACAGCTAGTTGCAGTATCCAGCACCCAGTTGCAATATACACACCTTATTAACGCTTAACTCTCCCCAAAACACATCTAAAAGGTTCTGCCGTGTCATCCCCTGACTTAAATCCCCCTTTCAATAAAATTCAATATTTTCAGATCTTTAGGACTTACGTTTCTGAGGAGTAAATTATTAGCAGATCTGTCACAAATACAATAATTTAGACATTTGGCGATTTCCTGCTATTGTTTTCAGTTCATTGCGTAAACCCTAAGCTATTTGCATTGGATTTAAAGAATAAAACGTCGTAGAATACAAAGCCTTTTGCATCAGTTAATTGTCTGAAAAGTAGTTATTCTCTCATTCAAGGACTTCTTTGAGGAAATATGATTTTGGTTTGCACAGTTCGATTGAGAAAACAGTGATCTAAAATTTCAAACTGCTAAATTGATGTCTACAAATGACTCTTAATTTTTCTAACGTCCAGGATGTTTCCGTTAGCGTCCATGAGCGAGTTAAAGTCCCGCCCTTAAAAAGTACTCTCTTATCATCCAGTACAACATCACCCATCGTCAGATAATCCTTTCCAATTGTTTTCTGAAACATACACAGTATCCCCCTTGCATATATGGTATAGATCCGCTTAGCATGAAGCTGACTGTAATTGAAGGTGATGGGATTGGCAGGGGAGTTCTCTCTGAAACTGTCAAGATTCTTGATGTTTTTGGACTTTAAATCAAAAAACTACATCTGGAATTGAACCTCTGGAATTGAACCTCTGGAACTGAATCTTAAATTCGTTGTTAGATTGGTTAAAATTCATGTTTTTGATAGTTGAAGGCTAATGCCACTAATTTCTCATTTCAACCTTATTTTTAATCTTGTTTAGAGGTCTTGCTCGCGAATGAGAGGGAACATTCAAGACGATTCGTAATGTGTGTGACGAACTCCAGGTCAAGATTTACTGATTGGGTAAGAAACTCTCAGATAAGCTTATGAAATTCTTAGAAAAGAATAGGAATAGCATACGTGAAAAATAATATATAATTCTATAACTTTATAAGAAGCTCCTTCGGTTTCCATTCCTCTTCATTTGGCTTTAGGGATAAAAATCTCTCTCAGCCTTGTTATTGACAAATACAATAAAAGGCGGGTATTCAAAGTTGCCTTATGACAGCGCTTCTTATGGTAACACTTTGCCAAGCGGGAGAGGAGGTTCGTTAATATGGAAAAAACAAAAATACTGGAAAAAGTTTTCAAAATCCTTCTTATCTTTGTACCGCTGAGTATGTTTGCAGAGTATATGCACTCTTCGCCCATAGTGATTTTTATTCTAGCTTCGCTTGCGATCATACCGCTTGCGAAATTTATCGGTGAATCGACAGAGGAGATTTCGGCACGTACCGGTCCCGCGCTGGGTGGATTATTAAACGCCACCTTTGGAAACGCAACAGAATTAATCATAAGTGTTTTTGCCCTGCAAGCAGGACTTACTGAAATGGTAAAGGCATCCATTACGGGTTCCATCATAGGAAACCTGCTTTTAATTTTGGGTATGGCGTTTTTCTTCGGAGGGCTCGGAAAAGATCAACAGGAATTCAATACGACAGCAGCAAAGACAAGTGCTTCCACTCTCTTTCTTGCAACTGCCGCGATTGTCATGCCGGCTGTTTTCGTTCTGACTTCTGAAAATCCTTCAGCTGCGACGATCGAGACCTTGAGCATCGCAGTTTCAGTCATTATGGCCGTGTCATATCTTGCGAGCCTGCTTTTCTCGCTTCACACCCACAAGCATTTATATACTGCTGACACTGCCGAATGCAGTGCTAAGTGGAGCGTCAAAAAATCAATTGTAGTTCTTCTAGCATCAACCGCCGTGGTTGCTGCTATGAGTGAAATTCTGGTCGGCTCCATAGAACCACTAGCTGAAAGCCTTGGCTGGACGGAACTGTTCATCGGTATGATTTTCGTAGCAATTATCGGAAACGCTGCGGAACACGTCTCGGCTATCACAATCGCTATTAAGAACCGGATGGATCTGTCGCTCCAGATCGCAATCGGCTCGACAACTCAAATAGCTATGTTTGTAGTGCCGGTCCTGGTGTTTACGAGTTATTTTTTCGAGACACCGATGAATCTGATTTTCACTACCTTCGAACTCGCTTCCATAGTCTCTGCCGTTTTAATGGTTAAATCCATAATCGAAGACGGCAAAAGCAACTGGTTTGAAGGATTACAGCTTCTGGGGACATATGGAATAATGGCAGTGGTCTCTTTCCTTCATCCATAAGCGTCAAAAAAACAATAAAGAAAAATCACTTTTGAATAGCTAGTGTTTTTGTTAAATTTTTTCTTCTACACTGCCCCCTATGACAAATTTAGACCTATTATCTCTTTTAAGTTTAGTCATGTTTGTAACTTATTTGATGTAGTATCTATTCAGGGTAAGGGA
>DADO01000129.1 GCA_002509325.1 Methanosarcina sp. UBA402
CCTTACCCTGAATAGATACAAAAATCCAGATCTAATTTGATAACCTCTTAAAGAGGATCTCAAAATTAGCTTTTAAAATCCCTAATCTAATTTGAGACCCTCATCATACCCTGAGGTATAGGCAGAAAAATATTTATCATACCCTGAGATATAATTTGTCACTAATAAAAGTTAATCATACCAGAAACGGGTCGCTTATCTCTTGACAAAAGACAAACGCATCAGGTTTCCATCAGGTTCATATCAGGCTTTTTATGAAGACATCAGCTACAGAATAGATCCTGAAAATGACACCGTGGAAATGACCCAGAGACTAAATCCCAGATATAGCTCTGAGAGTAGGGAAGAGGCTGTTAATCTGGCAAATAAACTTGGAATTGAAAATATTCAAAAAAGAGCCAGGCTATTCTTAAAACTCCTTCTTCTTTCAATACTATTATTTCTGTTTTTGGTGATTTTTCCTGCTTATTTCTCCATAGAATCAGAAGGCTTTCTATCAGTAGGAAAATTTTTAACGATTGTGTCAGAGATTGCTTTCCTTTATATGTTTGGTTATTACAGAGCCGCAGTGAATTATTGTATGGATTCGTACTGCGAAAAATGCGGTAAGCATTTCGTTTTTGAGGAATTTGAGGCTCCCCTTGTAAAAGAAGTAAGCAAAATCGATGCCTATACAAAAACCTTAACACGATACTGGCATTGTAGAAACTGTGGGCATAAAGATATAAAAGTCGAACCTCGATCCATAAATCATCATCATGAGAAAAAACAGGGTAATTTAAGGGAAGATACCTGCGAAGAATGCGGGAAAGAGCATTCAATAGAAGAATATAGGAATATTGATGTCTTAAACTATGCTCTCAAAAAGAAAATCAGGTATTTTAAGTGCAGAAACTGTGGCTACCATGAAATCAGACTAAATAAAAAGTTCAAAATTGTTTAATAGTTTTGAGCCCGTCATAATCAAATACCGTACTTTGAAAATAGCACAGGATAACAATACTTTCCTTTAAAAAGTTTTATTAGGAGGGGCTGCCGCGAAAAATTAAGATGCAAGCCATAAATCCCTGCTCAAAATCTCCCCCTTAGCGAGCTCATATTTTTATATTAAGAAGCGTAAAACCCCTGAGTCTTTAGCTCAGGGGTTGTTCACAAATCAGTCCACTTAAGCAAAACAAAGCGTTAAGAAAAAGATTTATCCTCCCGAGATAGCTTTAGGAGGCTGAACTTGGGAGGCTAAACAAGGGCAACCTGGCCTCAAGCCTATTTCAGAAGCACTTTCATATCCTCTTCAACGGTTGTATTAGGCCTCAGATTGAAATTCTCGACCAGCACTTTAAGAACGTTAGGGGAGAGAAATGCCGGAAGTGTCGGGCCAAGGGTGATATTTTTTACGCCGAGGCTCAGGAGGGCAAGCAGCACAAGCACGGCTTTTTGCTCATACCAGGCTATATTGTAGGATACAGGCAGGTCGTTTATGTCCTCAAGCCCGAAGGCTTCTGCAAGTTTCTGGGCTATCACCACAAGCGAATAGGAATCATTGCACTGCCCGGCATCGAGAACTCTCGGAATTCCTCCGATATCGCCGAGGTCGAGTTTGTTGTAGCGGTATTTGGCGCAGCCTGCGGTCAGGATCACGGTATCTTTCGGAAGGGCTTTTGCAAACTCGGTGTAGTAAGCTCTTTCCTTATGCCTTCCATCGCAGCCTGCCATGACCATGAACCCGCTGATCTTTCCGGTTTTTATGGCATCTATGATTTTATCTGCAACCGAGAGAGCTGCCTCGTGCGCAAAACCTACGGTTATAGTTCCGCTTTCTATCGGCTCGGGAGGCTTGCTCGTTTTTGCCTGCTCGATGAGAGGGGTGAAATCCTTTGTACCGTCTTCTTTTTCGTAGATGTGGGGAAGCCCTTCAAACCCAACTATACCTGTGGTATAAATCCGGTTTTTATATGACGTTCTTGGCGGGATTATGCAGTTTGTGGTCATGAGGATCGGGCCGTTGAACTTTTCGAACTCCTCATTCTGTTTCCACCAGGCATTCCCGTAATTGCCTGCGAAGTTGCCATATTTTTTGAAAGCGGGGTATGAGTTTGCGGGCAGCATCTCTCCATGCGTGTAAACATCAATTCCTGTACCTTTTGTCTGCTCGAGGAGTTGTTCCAGATCCCTCAGGTCGTGCCCACTAATAAGGATTCCTGGGCTGTCCCTCACACCGACATTAACAGTTGTCGGCTCCGGGTTTCCATAAGTTTCAGTATTTGCCTTATCGAGCAGGGCAAGGACGGATACGCCTTTCTGTCCGCATTCCAGCACCAGGCCAAGCAGGGCTTCCACTCCCAGACTGTCGTCTGTTGTTGAAACAAGCCCTTTTTCTATGAATTCAAAAATTGTTTCGTCTTTGTAGCCGAGGATATATGCATGGTGGGCGTAAGCAGCCATCCCCTTCAGGCCGTAAGTCAGGAGTTCCCGAAGAGACCGGATATCCTCGTCCTGAGTGGAATGAACAGCAAAATCCATATTCTCTATGTTTTCAGGAGTAACTGTAGCCACAACAGGCAAATCCTTTTCCGAAGGTATCATTTCAGAGGGAAGCTTTGCCTTAATTTGATCTCTGAGCTCGAATCCTTTCTTTAGAAGGATTTCCATTTCTCGCTTGTCAAAATTGGTATTGGTAAGGGTTGCAAAGAAGCTGTCAAGTAAAAACCTGTCTGTTGCTTCTTCATTCAGACCTGCAGCCCTTGCTTTAAGGTTATAGAACGAGATGCTTTTAAGGACATAAATCAATTTGTCCTGAAGATCTGCAACTTCTCCTTTCTTGCCGCATACCCCACTTTTCGTACAGCCCTTTACATTAAGCGTTTCCTGGCACTGGTTACAGAACATATTTTCTCACCTCAAACCTGTTTTAACACGAGATTTTCTGTTTCCTTTCCAAAATTTTTAGCTGTTTCTAGACCTTTTTAGATTTCTAATATATAGTATCATTTCGATATCTGTATATTATAAAATAGACGATACCAGCTAATATATAGAAGACAGTTTCGAAGTGGATACCGGGAAATTATTCTATAATGAACGAAAAAAATTAAATTTTGGTCTGCCGTCCTTTTTGATCTTTTTACCCCAAAATTGAATTCTCGGACAACTGTAAAGGAAGGAGGATTCGTGACCCTCCATAATGATGTAATAACATTCCTTTGGCTTTTTGTATCTTAGAGCCTATCTGAAATGTTAATAAAGGCGCGTTTTAAAGTTACAATAGGTCTGTAATATCCAGCAGCAGCATTTCTTATTACGGTACTGCCAATTTAAATATACTTATACAAGAGCCTCATAGAACTGCTTTGTTCATTTAGCAGAGGCCATTTCCTCTTCTTCAGCATGGATCTGCATTTCTCCACTCTCGTTATCTGCTTCTATATAGTGGCCTTCTGCAGGAGCTGTAGCAGCTTCGTAGACTCTTTCCACATAGTGAATGAACGGGACATAGGCTTCAATATATTCTCTGCCTGCACTGACATTATTTGCGCTGGAATGCTTCTTTTCCATTACTTTACTGAATTCTTCGCGAGTTCCATTCTCAGTTGCATCGGTTAAGAGCTTTACAAGCTTATCAGGCGAACCGGTTTTAAGAGCTTCATCGGCCGCAGGGATTGCAGTTCCCAGATCAAGCCCTGCAGGTTTCAAGCCGGTATAAGGCGCTCCTTCTCCTGCTCTATGCACACGTACCAGAGTTTCGAAGAAATACATGTCTGCAAGCTCCTTAGCTTCCGGACTCAGTTTCCTGACAGCGATGGTGTTGTTAAAGGCTTCTTTAATCTGGGCTTCGTCCTTCTCCTGAACCCAGATTAAGACTAGGTTTACATTTCCCGTTTCCAATGCTTCCTGGGCTGCCTTGACAACCGGGCCGTCCATAGTATCACAATGTGCGCTTACAGGTGTCGTAACTACAATTCCCAAGATAACCAAAAATGTTGTAAATAGCATAACATGTGCTCTTATAGCATTACCCCCTCTTGATTAACTTACTCTAGTTTTTATGTGAGAAATCAAACTAAAATTCCAAATTACACAATCTGGAATTAATAATTTTATATGGCTAATTGAATAAATAATTTTTGATTCTTACTTATCTCGGAAGACTCCTGAAACATCTTGCAAAGAAGAGCTTTATCATAGAAGAAATACGTACACCTTACTGTACATTGTAGCTTTTGCTGTTATAAAAAGTACGTTCTACGTGCTTTGCAATACATCAAGATAGAATCAAGATAGAACATTGGATTTTTGGATTTCATAGTTACTGCCTCAGTATTTTGAATAAGGTGTAAATCTATTTTTGCATAGCATGAGAGTATTTTTGACAATGTTTGTGGGTTCTCACACTATATAATTTATGCTTTCTAATTTATGCTTTCCTTTAGAAACTACTTTAAGGAATAAAGATTTAAATCTTTTTGAGATTTAAATTTCAATATGCAAAAGACTAAGCTTCTGAAGGAAATCGGCCTAAGTGCTTATGAATCGGCTATCTATCTTTCTCTTCTGAAATTAGGCGTTTCCGAAGCAAGTACTATCTATAAGGACGCAGAGGTACCCTATGGGAAAGTCTACAGCGCCCTTAATTCCTTGGTAGAAAAGGGTTTTGTTGAAGTCCAGCGTTCAAGACCCAAAAAGTTCAGGGGAGTCAAACCAGACATTGTTTTAGATAGAGTTATTAAAAAAAAGGAGTCTGAAGTCGAAAAAGAACTGGAGGTTTTGAAGCTTAAGACTGATGAATTAAAAAATATACTAATGACTACCTCATCTCTTAAAACAAAAGATGAGATCTTCTGGACAACTGCGGTCACTGAAACCGATATTAAAAAAGTTGTAATTTCTCTCTTCAGCGAAGCAAGAGAGTCGTCATGTGTAGTTCCTCACTCTCTAGGAATGCCAGTATTGACTATAATATTTGATGAATTTGTAAGATCCCTTGAACGAGGGGTCAAAGTCAAAATGTTGGTTTCCCCACAGTTTAACAACTTTGTTTCTTTTCTTTCCAGAAACGATGAAAAAACTTTAGAAGTATTGAAAAAAACTTGGAAATCAGAGCCGTTAGAAACACTAATTCGCATTTTGGGATCATTGACAATAATCTGGTGATATTACTTCAACCTCATCCCCTGGATAAAAACCGGCTCATTTCAGTTGTGAAAATCTGGGATGCTGATCTTGCCAAAAGCCTTCGGAAAGAATTCGATATAATGTGGAAAGTAGGGAAGATATTTGAGCTGGAAGAAAAGGCTACGGAATGAATAATTAATTCGGATTTCACATATGTCTCTTTCAGACTATACAATAACCTGTTGAACGCAATAACCTTTTGAACGCCTCATGCTTAAATATCTCCATTTCTCAAAACCCTACAATTTCAAAGAGCTTCAGTTAACCCCCTCAACCCTCTGAGTTAGACGAGCATTAGCTATTGGAAAAAAAGTCGTTATCCTCTTTCTCCATATGCCGGTAAAAAGTTGGATACATACTTGAACTCTTAACTATCGTTGATAGTGCCTCAGAATCTCATATTCTGGAAACGGCCTCATTTATCCTCTTTACATATTTTCCTGTTCATTTACCTGCAATCTCCGGCAATGAATGCCATGAATTGCCCGATAACTGGAATATTTTTTTTGAATAGCTACCAGGTCCCCCGATTCCGGGATTTAATACTAATACACCAGATGCAAGTTGCAAGCCGAGTATAACGGCTATATACCAAACTCAGGTTCGATATTAATTATGAAATCCACTAATCCAAATAAAAAACAACGGGTTATAAAACAAAATACAGGTTGCTCATTAGCCTTCCGTTTCCTGATCTCTTTATTGATAATAGTCATCCTTTTGACAAACCCAACTTCTGCAATTGTAGTTTCAGGAAACACTCATCTTGGCGTGGAAGTTTCTGAAATCTCCCCTAACCCTGCAAGGCCGGGCGAAGATTTACTCATAAAAGTAAATGTAGAGAATGTCGGAGACGATCCTGCAAAGAACGTTATAGTAGGAATTGAGGAAGTTTCTCCGTTTATTTTTAAGTACAGCACCTCAGAGATTTATGGTTCCGGGACTAACACAGAACGCTTTTTTCAAATTGATCATATTCGACAGCGTTCAAAAGTAGAGCTGAATTTCCATTTCAGAATTGATCCAAATGCTGAATCTGGAGATTATCAGCTTGAATTCACTATAAAAGACAATAACGAAACAAGTCTTTCTAAAATAATTCCTGTTCACGTGGAAGGAAACCCGGATCTTGTACTTACAGGCACCGAAATTCTTCCTGTAAAAAAGGGTAATTCGTCATCGGGAGCTATAGTTTCAGGGCAGGAATTCTACCTCAGGACAGCAGTTAAGAACGCCGGAAACGCGGACGCAAAAAACGTCAGGGTAATGCTTAACCTCAATAGCTCATCGCCTTTGATCCCGCTCGAAGACAATGTTCACTTTATTGAAAACTTGAGTACAGGTAGCTCTGAAAATATATCATTCAAACTCCTTTTAGGCAGCAATGCGCCTGTTCAGCCTTACAGGATACCCTTAAGGATAACGGCCTCAAATGGCGCTGAAACCTTCCAGATAGACAAAACCCAGGAGATTGGAATTAACGTCCTTAATCGGGCAAAAATCGATATTTCAAGTCTGAAGTTTGATCAGGGGGTGCCTGTGAAAGGCCAGCAGGTATCCATATTCGTAGCTATAATGGGGTCAAGTGGTAGTGGCAAATCTACGTTCCTGAACCAACTTGGTCTTCTTGATATTCCAACCTCAGGAACCGTTATTATCAATTCTATCGACACTTCCAAAATGTCCGAAAAAGAAAAAGGAAATTTACGTCTTCACAACCTTGGCTATGTCTTTCAGGACTATGCTCTGCTGCCCGAACTTTCCGCAATTGAAAACGTTTGCCTGCCTCTAATGATGCAGGGTAAGAGTAAAGAAGAGTATCAAAGAGCAGCGTCTGCAGTATTGATTTCGGTCGGGCTTGAAGACAGGTTGGATCAGTTTCCCTCCAAAATGAGCGGCGGCCAGCAGCAAAGAGTTTCAATTGCCAAGGCTCTTGCCCACAAACCCAGGGTTCTCTTCGCTGACGAGCCCTGTGCAAACCTGGACAGTCTGGCTTCAAAGCAGATTCTTGAGCTATTCAGGAAGTTCAATAAAGAGGAGGATCAAACGATTGTAATGGTCGCGCATGAAGACTGGCACATGGAATATGTTGATAGGGTAATAAGGTTGAAGGATGGAGTGTTGGAGAGTTAACTAACGCTAAACTAAATATTTAGCGGCTTCCTGAGTCATCCATTCCCTAATAGGACAAGTCATACAGGCTCTACCCCGGGTACCACAGGTGAAATATTATGATGGTGAAATATTATGATAGCGATATAATTGAGATACTGTTACACTTGCGGCTTTCCCTGCCTTAATGTTTCCGATCTCTTCCGGTATGTAGTGTACCCTGTTCTCCAACTTCCGCAACTTGGGTTTCGTATTTTGGGTTATGGTGACAGTGTGGTTGTGGTGACAGTACAACAGAATACAATAACTTCAAAATACAATAATGCTTGCAAAATCAATAACAAGAGAACGTAAGGAAGTTGATACTTACATTCCGCTAAATCTAAAGATTTAACGGGTTTTACGCTTCTTCATATAAATAACAGACAGTCTCAAAATCAATTTTTCAATGTCAACCAATTGTAAACGGAAACGTTTATCATAGAGTAAACGATATGCTTCGATGCCGATTTGAATTAAATTGAAGGTTAACAATAACACAATATACCTGCCATTCACTAAAAGAATTACAAGTTTAATAATAAACCCGGTAACAGGTTCAATAAAATTCAGTAGCGAACTCCGTAATAAATTCAGTAACAAATTCAGCAGCAAATTTTAAGGACTAATCTGTAAGCAGTGAGGGTCCAATTTCATGAGCAGAAAAGCAACCTATCCAAAAGTAATATGTACGCAGCACCCAGACTCGGCGTCAAAATATATTGCGACACAGGAAGAGCCGGAGGAAGCTATAGAAGCTGCACTGGTATTTGGCTGTGACGAATACATGCCGGATTATGAGGGGAAGGCCACACCTTATCATCAGAACGTCCAGATCATATCAAAACTCATAGAAGAAACAGACCTTGTGCCCGGAAAAGATATTTTCATCACTCCAAGGGCACCAAGTGCAGTTCAGGAAAACCGGTTCAGGCAGCTTATGGTCATGATGTCAATTGCCGAAGCCAACCACGGAGCTCTCGAGTACTCGGATATTCAGGCAATAAACGAATTCGTGCACCCTATGACTGGGACGGTAAAGGAGATCCTTGATGCGCAGCAGCACATGGTAGACGTAAGCGAGCTTGCAAAAAAGGAATTCGGGATTTCAATGGAAGTCCCGCGCATAATCCCTCTTATTGAAGACACCCCTGCCCTGCTGCATGCAAAAGAACTTGCAGAAAATACGCTCCTTGCCTGGAAAGAACGCTTCGGGACAGCTCCTGAGAAATTCAGGGTCTTCCTGGGCAAATCCGACTCTGCACTTTCTTTTGGACATGTGGCAAGCACGCTCTCATGCAAGTATGCCATAAACGGGATTTCCGAACTGGATTCAGAACTCGACACCAAAACAGGCATAATCTTTGGAGCGGGGACTCTGCCTTTTAGAGGGCACTTGAGCCTGAAAAATGCTGAAAACTTTTTCAGGGAATACCGGGGAGTCGGGACTATTACTCTTCAGTCCGCTCTCAGGTACAGCCACGGAAAAGGGGATGCTGAAGCCCTGGTACGCCTTGCAAAGGAGAAGCTTCCCGAAACTCCGGAGGTCTTTTCCAGCGAAGAAAAAGAAGAGATTGTAAACCTTATAGGGATTTTCGGGGCAAGGTACAGCCGCATTATCCACGAATTGTCCTTCACCATAAACCAGCTTGCCGGCCTCCTTCCCCAGCAGCGGGACCGCCTGATGCACATGGGAAGCAGCGGCTATTCAAGAAGCGCCCCCGATATCTCAGGCCTGATAAACCTCTGCCGCAGCGACATTGGAAAAGAGCTCAATTCTAGCATGCCTGCAGAAGACCTGCACCTCCCGAGGGCCATCAAGTTCACTGGAGCTCTCTACTCAATAGGTTTGCCTCCCGAATTCATAGGTACAGGTACTGCTCTCGAAGAAGCCCGGACAAAACTTGGCGAGGATGCCTGTGAAAGGCTGCTTACGAGATATTTCCCTTCCCTTGCCAGCGACCTGAATTTTGCATCCGGGTATCTGGACCTTAATGTAGCTTCCCGCTTTCTTTCAGGAGCCTGCCTGAAAGAAGTCAGTAGAGATATCGAGGTTTTGCAGGACATTTTCAGCCTTAAAGTCCAGCCTGAACCTTCTTACCGCATCCTGCTGGAGATGATGCAGCCCGACCTCCTGCAGGCAGGAAATGCAGGGGACTGCATGGATGAGGAAGTTTCCCAGCTTGTATGCTCAACCCTCACCAAAATGGGAAAAATAAGAAAGTCTCTCGGTTAAGTAATTCCTTTTCCAGTAGGTTGATAACGCCCCTGGAAACCTGAAATATCTCCCGGGGGCGCTCATTTAATCGCAGACTCCTGAAATAGACAAACATCTTAAGGGTTTTTGAGATTTCAGGCTAAATAACCCTTAAAGCAAAAAAGGGTTATGTACGTGAGTTATTGACCAAATCCAAAAAAACAAGTATATCCATCTTATTTGAATAAAATGTAGAGGGAGCCTTATGCATATGTTTTTCAATAACTTACACCCACTGCCCAAAAAAGAATGGTAATGTATATATAGACATAAATAATAGTAAATATATAAAATATCTATTACTATATAACCATTTGAACATGGATTTTACCTGTCTTGTTGGATAGTTCCAAAGGATTCTTGATTTTATTTGAATCCCTTTTATGCTTTAATAAACGATGAAGCTTCTAAACCAAATGGTGTTGCAGGAGTGCAACAAAAAGTAACACGCAGATTAATATGCAGGTGCCTGCTTGGCATACATAGGCTTATCAATTCTGCAATGCAACAAGGCAGTTATACTTTAACTATACTTGAATTTGAATATTTCCTGAAGCTTTATCCAGGATGAGATATGACTTTGTTTGAAATATTTGAGAGAATTAAGTTTTATTACTTTGATCCCTCAAAAATGTATAAAACTCTAAGAAAATACCAACCTCTACAAAAACCAAAAAAGTATGATATAACCTACTTCGCTTTTAGCAGGTTCTTCCACCTGACAACAGCAAAAATGATTCCCGAGCTTCAAAATCAGACCTCCGAAAAAGCGGCTTTGCGGCATATGGAGGCTCTGGAATGGTAAATGATGAAGAAATGAGGTCCGGGAACATACTGAATCTATTCTTAAAATTTGCACTTCCGACCGTTGTAGGAGTTGTCATTGCTGGAATTCAGGGAATAATTGACGGTTTCTTTATAGGAAATGCTATAGGAAGCCAGGGGCTTGCAGGAGTGACTCTTGCCTATCCTGCTTATATGGTTATAATCGCCATGGGAGTAATTATCGGGATCGGTGCGTCAAGTTTAACAGCCCTTAAACTTGGAAAGGGAAACTTCAGGGGAGCCCTGGATATAATGCACAATGCTTTTTCCCTCTGTCTTCTTACAGGAGCAGTTTTTACTGTAGCCGGGCTGGTTTTTTGTGAAACCTCGATCAATCTCCTTGGAGCCAGCGGGACTGCCCTTGCTTTTGCCCGCGAGTACCTCAGGATCATCTTCATTGGCTCAGTCTTTATGATCCTCACAATTGCCCTTGACCCGCTGGTCAGGAATGACGGAAGACCCAGACTCTGTATGAATATCATGGTTGCAGGAGTCCTTGTAAATCTCGTGCTTGACTACCTTTTTGTCATGAGAATGGACATGGGAATGTCAGGTGCAGCCTTTGCCACAATAATCTCTTTTGCTCTGCCGGCAGTGATGCTTATGCATTACCTTTTTGGCAGCCAGGCAAGATTAAGACTCAGGCTTAAAGCCTTAAAATTCAAACTCGGGATCCAGCTCAAGATCCTTAGAGCCGGCCTTCCATCTTTTGTGATGCAGTTTTCACTGGCTCTCGTGCTCTTTGCGCACAATTACATGCTGCTCAGGTACGGCTCTGAGCTTGCAGTTTCAGCCTACGGCATTATAGGGTATGCCTTTTCAATTTTCTATATGCTTTTCGAAGGAATAGCCCTTGGAGTGCAGCCGATTATAGGCTTTAATTACGGAGCTGGTTACTACGAAAGGGTTTCAAAGACCCTGAAACTGACAATGCTTTCATGTATTTTTATAGGAGTTTTTGGATTTGTGCTAATTTATCTCTTTCCTGAGAGGGTAGTGCAGATCTTCAGTCAGGATGACTCCGAACTTCTGGAAGTAACCCTGCAAGGAATGAAGTTCTTCATGTTCTCTTTGCTTGTTGAGGGTATCGTGCTTCTCACTGCTATCTATTACCAGTCAATAAACAGGGTCAGGGCAGCACTCTTCATCTATCTGGGAAAGATCTTTGTTGTCCTCTTCCCTCTGCTCTTTATCCTGCCGATCTTCTTCGGCCTGGACGGAGTCTGGTCTGCATCCCCGGTTACGGAGTACATTATGACGCTGGTAGTTTTGGTTATGCTTTCAAAGGAATTTAAGTTCCTCAGGAGGCACAGTGCAAAGACCGAAAATAAGCGACAAGCAAGTACAAAACCGCCATCTCCGGCAGGCAGCAACAGCGGAAAAACCGAAATTGAAGAGAAATCCAGATTTGTTAATTTCAGACCTGCTGAAAAAAAGGAGATCTCATGAGATATTCCCTCATGTAATCTCGTTTTAAGGTTTTAAAATGGGGCATTCCACCTGCGGCTTTTATTCCTTTGGTTTGGTTAAACGTTATTTTGAACATACTCGCCAACAATTTTCGGTCAATTGCATCCTGTCGGATTTTTATTTAAATTCTTATAAGTGTTTTCTCCCAGTATATGTAAGAACTCATCATTAATATTTATTATAAAGTAACAAAGATATTGACAAAAGTGTTAAATATCTGTTAGTAGTATTAGTAAATATCTCTACCAAAGGCAGACACAAAAATAAGCCGCCTCCTAAAATGTTAAAACACCTGAAACTCCTTTTGCCCCTGCCTGCAGTAGAACAGACAGGGGCGAGGGTGCAAAAAATGAAGTGCCGAATTAAACATATAGCTAATTTTTTCAGCAACAACAAGGAAAAATTAAATTTTATTCAAATTCTGTAAACTGTTCATCGATAAGCTTCGGCTTTCTTCCTCAGCAAAACTCTGGTTTAAGGCGGCTATGCTGCTTTATTCCAATAATCCTGCATATAATAACCACATTTTTACTAACTCCGTTTTTTGTGGCTTCTTCTATACAATCTCCAAGATGCCTAAATTTGATAAATTAAGCTTTTTAATACTCTGTAATTGCTTTCAATGTCTATAATGACAATATAAAAATCCCCTAAACAGAGTATCGACAAAAAGCATGATTGAGTAAGTAAGAGAGAAGGAAAATGATGATAGGAATTTTGACCTGTACATGTTGCAGTATTTTTATTTCCTTCTCACTTGCTTATTTTTATTTCTTCTGTGTATGCTCCGAAATCCAGTCCCCCATAATTTCCAGAGCAGCCGGGGAAATTGTTTCTTCTATTTTTGTGTACTCTGAGGGAGATCCCGTTTCAGTGGTCTGGAATAAATGGTTCAATCCTGGCAGTTCTTTGACTGTATAATCTTTATTGCCTCCTTCTTTGAGAGCCTCATCTATGACACGGAGGTTTTCTTCAGGCGGGACCTGAAGGTCTTTTTCACCGTTTATTGCAAGTACAGGGCATTTGACTTTCACCAAGGCTGGTTTGGGGTCGTATGTCAGGAAAAAGCGCATCCAGGGTGACAAGAGTCCTCTTGCTTGAGCATCAATGGCAGCCTCGATATTGCCTGAACTTTTCCTTTCCTGCTCGCTCATATTTGCCAGTTCGGTCCTTAGAATATCACGAAGTTTCTCCTCAGCGATTGTATTATTTTCTTCTTTTTTTACTACAGAATACATTCTTTTCATCAGGACTTCGTTCTCGCTAATAGTTCCATTACCTACTCCTTCAGCCCTGGCAATGAGAGCACTCTGCATGTATAGAATTTCCTCTCCTGTCAGCCCAGGAGCTGCCATAAGTACAATGAATGCAACGTCTGGAGACTGTACTGCTACCATGGGTGCAATTAGACCTCCTTCACTGTGTCCAATCAGTCCTATTCGGCTTGAATCTATCTCTTTGTGATTTTTGAGAAATGTAACTCCTGAAAGTACATCTCCGGCAAAATCTTCAGTCGTTGCTTGTGAGAAGTTTCCAGTTGATTCTCCTACACCTCGATCATCTACTCGAAGCACAGCAATGCCCTGACGTGTCAGATAGTCCGAAAGTACAAGAAACGGACGATGCCCCAAAATTTCTTCATTACGATTTTGCGGTCCTGAACCTGTTATGAGCAGGACTGCCGGAAAAGGCCCTTCTGACTGGGGGAGAGTTAACGTTCCTGCCAGCTTTATTCCTGCTTCTTTGTTTTCATAAACAACTTCTTCTTCGGTATATGGATAAGGCTTTACAGGGTCCTGCTTTCGATGCGTATCGGGGGCTTTCTCAATCCTGTTAAGCACAAGTGGAATAGCCGATCCTGCCTGTTTCCATTTTCCATCTATGGTTTTGTTATTTTCCTTATATATTCCTTCAAAACTTCCCCTGATGGATTTCACCTCAAGGTCCAAATTGCCATCTTTATAACTAACAGTTTCAACAGGTATGCCGCTTGCTCCCTGATCGGGGCTGTCCATGCTGGCTTTGATAGACCCATCCGGACTGGTAGAAATATTGAACACTATCCTTAATTCCAACCCACCTGGAACTTTTAAGTTTCCCATCCAGATGCCTTCTATATCCCTGAGATCTCCAACACTCTCATTATGCGTATCATTTAGTTGAGAACTATCTTGCGGAGATCCACCTGGTTGCGAAGTGCATCCTAAGCCCGCTATAGTAATACTCAATAAGATTACACAAATCGCGATTTTACTTTTCATTATAGCCTCTCTCTAACATTTTTTATTTAGCATTCAATCTATCTATCTTTCAACATTTCTTTTTAAATATTTGGTTTCATAAATTGTAACTATTAAGGTAGCCTTTTGAAAGCTGTCCAATTTTCCTCGTTCCAAGGAAAGATTGGATATAATTGGATATAAAATGATTTTTCATTTGAAACGTGAAGAAATTCTTGCTTTTTGTGCTTCAAACCCTGAAGTTCTTGCTTACGTTTTGAGCCTTGAATCTCAAAT
>DADO01000024.1:0-2791 GCA_002509325.1 Methanosarcina sp. UBA402
AAAGGTTTGCGGTTGATCACGCCGCTGCAAGGGGGTTTGTGATCAAATTTTTCGCAAGAGGTTTGTGGATGGAATTTCATTCCATCATAAACCTTGTAAGGCTTTCGTATGCGTCTGAGATTTCTTTCAGGGAGAGGGAGATCTTGAAATCTTTTCCTTTTACCTCAAGGAAATTGCCATCTACCTTGCCAATTATCATATGAGGCACATCTTTGAGGATTTCCTGTACCGCTTCTGGTTCGCCTGTAGAAAGCAGAGCTCTTAAGGGAGCTTCTGAGAATAAAAGTTCATCAGCTTTTATTTCTGCAACTTCACTCAGGTCCACCTTTGCACCATAGTCCTTGCACATCCTTGCAAGCCCTGCAGCAATTCCTCCAAGGGAAAGGTCATGTGCAGAACTGAGTTTTCCGCTTCTTGCTGCTTCGATTACGGCTTTTATCATTTCAGGGGCATTCTTCGGGACAGGAGGAACGGTTCCGGCATTCTGAGCTCCGAAACAGGCATAATATTCGGAACCTCCCATATCCGCAGTTGTTTCTCCTACTAAGATAATTGTGTCTCCGGGGTTTGTAAAAAAGCTTGATGGAAGAGGGATTTCAAGGTCGACTTTCCCCATCATTCCTATTGAGGGTGTTGGGAGAATTGCAGTACTGAATTCATCGCTTTCGTTATAAAGAGAAACGTTTCCACCCACAACCGGGATCGAGAGCTCTCTGGCCGCGTCTCCAAGCCCAAGTACGGCGTTTTTGAATTGCCAGTAAATTTCCGGACGATCCGGGTTTCCGAAGTTCAGGCAGTTTACAATTGCAAGCCCCTCAGCACCTTTTACTGCAAGGTTCATGGCATTTTCTATTATTGCGGTTTTTCCTCCGTTGTACGGGTCAAGAAGAGTAGCTCTTGGCTGGCAGCCGCAGGAAAGTGCAATCCCTCTCTTATCAGTAATTCTAAGCACGCCAGAGTCTTCTCCGGGTTTTACAACTGTTCTCAACTGGACTTCATGGTCGTACTGCCTGTAAATCCATTCTTTTGAGGCGATATTATAGGAAGACAGGACTTTCAGGAAAGCTACTTTCAGTTCTTCTGGAGTTTCAAGGGCTTTACTTTCTTCAACCTGGACAATAGGAGCTACTGAGGGTTTCTCGCAGGTCGGAGCTCCGCCTGTCAATAAACTAATTGGAATGTCCGCAACAATTTCCCCTTTGAACTCAACGGTATAGTTTAGTTCGTCTGTCAGATATCCCACTACAGCCCCATTAAGGTCGTATTTTGCTATCAGAGCAAGCATGGCATCGACATCTTCAGGAGCTACTTCAAAGAGCATGCGTTCCTGAGATTCTGCAAGCAGAATTTCATAAGCATTCATATTGGGTTCGCGCTGGGGCACAACGTCTGTAATGATCCGGGCACCGAAGCCTCCTTTTGCAGCCAGTTCTGAGCTTGCTCCTCCAAGACCAGCGGCTCCAAGGTCTTTGCAGGATTTTACATAGCCTTTCTTCGTGGCTTCAAGTGTCATTTCTATTAGAAGCTTCTCAGTATACGGGTCTCCAACCTGGACGTTTGTGCGCTCTTTGGCGTCGAATGATTCGGAAAGGTCTCTGGAGGCAAAGGAAGCTCCTCCAAGTCCATCTCTTCCTGTAGTTGAACCTGCGAGCACAAGCTTGTTTCCGCCTTTCTGGGCGCGGGCAGTTATAATATCTTCTTCCCGACAAAGCCCTACTGCAACCACATTTACAAGAGGGTTCCCACTGTATTTTTGGTCAAAGAATGTCTCTCCATTGACTACAGGTACTCCTATGCAGTTTCCATACCCTGCGATTCCCTTAATTATTTGCTCGAAAAGGAAAAGGTTTTTTGGTGTATCCAGAGGCCCTAAGTAGAGAGGATCCATAAGGGCTATAGGACGAGCTCCCATGGAGATTATATCTCTTATAATGCCTCCTACGCCGGTAGCAGCTCCGTTATAGGGATCGATATATGAGGGGTGATTATGGCTTTCCATACCAATGGTAAGCACATATCCATCTTCAAATCTGATAACTGCAGCATCGTCTCCTGGGCCGATAATTACGTTTTCGCCCGTAGTAGTAAAAGTTTTCAGGAGGGAACCGCTTGAGCGGTAGGAACAGTGTTCACTCCACATGTTTAAAAAGCAGCCCTGTTCTACCAGGGTGGGCTCTCGCCCGAGTTCTTTTTTAATGATCTTAAGGTCTTCTTCAGGTAACATTGCCTTGCCTCTGATACTTAATCCATTTTGGCTACCGAAGCTTCGGTTTTTCTAAATAATTTCCTCAAATTCAGGGTTTTTATTATTAGCGTTACAGTCTATGCCGACATAAAGGGATAAGGGTTAGATAAATATTTCTAATAGCTCGCCCAGGTCTCATTTAGGGAGGATCTGCCCTTTACGTTGCACTTTGCTCAAGAGAGTGGATTTATGGAATAGATCTTTCGGATCTTTTGGTTTTTCCGTGGATATTAAATCTTCAGCTGGCTTTTCCACTCTTCTTCAGTTAGCTTTTTACCTTTTTAGTGAGCTTTTTCGTTCTTCCTTTTTACACAAAATTTCTAACTGAATGAAAAATAGGCAAGTGAGAAGTGATTAACGATTCAGAATTGCTTGTGTGATTCGCTTTATATGGTAATCAGTCGAGTTTTGATCATGAAAAGTGTCTGAAATTGGCTTTGAGATCTTATTAGAGAATAAAAATCAGCTCCAGAAAGGTCGTACTGAGTAAAAAATGTTATTTAATGTAAAATAGATAAAAAATTTATTGATCAGATTTTATTGATC
>DADO01000024.1:3088-18017 GCA_002509325.1 Methanosarcina sp. UBA402
ATTTATTGATCAAATTTATTGATCGAATTTATTGATCAAATTTTGTTGATTAGGTTTTATTGTAGATTTTATAGGTTTAAATCTGCTGGATCATTTTTTCCACTTTTGCTCCGGATTCGGTCAGGGAGTAGATTTCGTCTTTTTTTGTGATTAATTCTTTCTGTTTTAGTTCTTCAAGAGTTCTTTCGATGGTGGGATGCGCAACTCTCAGGGTCTTTGATATTCTTTTCCCTTCCATTTCTCCTTTCGAAGAAAGTAAGGAGAGCACTTTTTGTCTTGTATTGTTTCCGTTCACAAAACCTATTAATTCGTTCAATTCGTTCATCAGGTTCCCCCAGGCATTGGTTCGCATTCATTAATTAATTAATTCTTATTCGTTATTTTTATATAAATATATTTATATAATATATGTGCATATCTACAATAGCAGGTTATAGAGAGAATTGGGATTCAAGATATATCTAAGTTTTTGCTGGTTAAAAGAAGTTCTTTCCGGCAAAGGCGGGATTTTAGGCTTCTTAGTTTTTTATCTTTTTGGTTTTTCGGCTTAGACTTGTTGCTTAGATTTGTTCTCGGAGCTTTAATCCCTTTATAATACCTCTTAGAACTCCAGTTTTTTCGCTTGCTGTCTTATACTCTTAACCAACAAATCTATAAAATTATACTCTACAAACAAACAAAAAATTATATATGAAAATTGAAGGATAATAAAGCTATAGCTAGCATTTTATGCTGTTGGGAATTTTTGGCTATTAACTGATATTATGCTGTTGGGAATTTTTGGCTATTAACTGATATTCAACATAATGTGCCTGAAAAACACCATTAGGCTTTAATACCTTCATTGATAAGTACTTTATATCTATTTAGTTATTTTTAGATGTAAGTCAAGTATATTAATGATTCGAATTCGGAGGATATACCAACAAATGAGCAGCGGAATGTGCCCAGTATGTGGGCTTCCAAGAGAACTTTGCATTTGTGAAGAGGTTGCAAAAGAGCAACAGAGAATTACTGTAAAAGTCAATAGAAGAAGATACGGAAAAGAAGTTACCGTTGTAGAAGGTTTCGACGCAAGTGAAATTGATCTTCACGAACTTTCCACTTATCTTAAATCAAAGTTCGCATGTGGCGGTACAGTAAAAGGAAATAGTGTGGAACTTCAGGGTAATCACCTGGCTCGCATGAAAGAAGTCCTCATGGAAAAGGGGTTCTCTGCTGAACAAATTAAAAACTAAACTCTGACCAGTTTCTAAAGATAAACCGGGTCTGAGAATAGTAATATATTTCAGGTCCAGAATTATATTTATTTTTGTCAGTGTTTTCAGTAGCATGCATTTTCTATATTCTCAGGGAGACATGCTTTATTCAAAAAAATAAAAACACGCGGATATATAACACATGGATATATAACACATGGATATATAACACACGGATATATAAATGATTAGAGAGTATCTCTTGTAAAATTTACTTGATTTAAATTTACTTGATTTATACGGTGTCGGTCTCCCATGAAAACAACATGTGAAATTATGGTACAGAAAGTCTTGCCTGCAATCAGGGCAGAACTCTCTAGAACAATGATTTTTGAGTATGGGTGCACGCAACAGGATGTAGCAGACATCCTTGAGCTCTCAAGAGCTGCAGTATCCCAGTACGTGAGTGAAAAACGCGGCGCTGAAGTTGGTTTTTCCGAGGAGACTCAAAAAGAGATTTGGAAATTTGCATCAGTGCTTCTAAATCAAGGTTTATCCTCTCAGGAAAAGGCAAAAGGCATGTGCGGCATTTGCAGTTTTGTTCAGAAATCTGGCTGGCTATACAGGAATGCTCCAGGAGCTAAACCCTGTGTCATATGCGAGGATACGGATTTAAAGTGAATAGTACCACATTATGTATTAAATGTAAAGGAAAAGGACTTTGTGGGCGCCCCCGGTGCCCGATCCTTGAAAAATTTAAGTCCTTACAATCGATTGCTCCTGTAATCTCAGGAGAATCGGTTTTTGGAGCATCTCCCCCTGCTATTTTTGTTGGAAGTTACGGTTACCCAAGGGTCTCGGCAGGCCCGCTCATCCCCCCCTTCGCAAAGGAGAACGAAGCCTCGGTTTTTGAAGAACCTGCTTCCTGGGCAAATATGCAGATTGAAGATGTTATCTCCCTGCGTTCTCACATGGTTAGGGCAAACACAAACTTCCACGTGAAAGATGCTCGCAGCAAGGAAAATCTTCTCCTTGTAAAGGCTCAGGAACTTGCCCTTTCCAGAAAGCCGGTAGATACCGAAGCGTGGTTTTTCAAGACTCCGAAACAGGAACTCAAATTCGATGCCGTACTCACGCCTATGGGTCCCTCAGGGCTTGTAAAAAACTTTGAGCTCACAGAAAATCCAAAAGTCCCAAAAAAAGTGGATTATCTTGTCTACGATACTGACGCACTGGCAAAAGATGCTGTGCTTGAGCTGTTTAAAGGGGATATCTCGGCTGAACATATTACTCGCCTGCTCTCTATTGGCCTGCTCGGAAGAGAACGAAAAATCGTGCCAACACGCTGGTCAATTACAGCCGTGGATGATATGGCAGGAAAGGAACTTGCAGACCGTATAAAAGACCTTCCCTGGATTTCAGAGATCCAGCTTTTTAGCGGGACCCATTTTGGAAACCATTTTGAAGTCCTTATTCTTCCACGGGCTTACTCCTTCGAGCTTATTGAAATCTGGCTTCCAAAGACAGTCTGGTCTGGAGAATCAAGCTGGATTGGGGAAGACAGCGAGGGATATGAAGGAAAGAAAGGATATTCTCCCCTGGCTGGAGGTTATTATGCAGCGCGGCTGCCTGTGCTTGAATACCTCACAAAAATCAAAAGACAGGCTTCGGTTTTCGTGCTTAGGGAAATAACTCCGGATTACTGGGCTCCCCTTGGAGTCTGGGTCGTAAGGGAGGGCATGAGAAAGGCTTTCCAGAACCTTCCTAAAAAATTCGATTCTTTCGAAGCCGCAGTTTCAGATCTTGCGGGCAGAATAAGCACACCAAAAGCCGAATGGGTGCAGCAGGCAAAGCTACTTTCTGACTATCGGTTTCAAACAACACTGGATTTCTTTTTTAAAAAATAAGCAGGTAGGGAAACTTTGAAGCCATTTCTGGCTTATTCAAGTTTCCTGGCCTTTTTCACTTTTATTCAAATAATTCCGGCGCTATACGACGAGCAACCTCTTCGTAAGCCTTGGAGATGTCACCTTTGTCAAACCTGAAGACGTCCTTATCCATGGACTGTCCGGTAGTCTTGTCCCAGAACCGGCAGGTATCGCAGGAAATCTCATCTGCAAGGATAATTTCTCCGTCCCTCTTTCCGAACTCCAGCTTGAAGTCCGGAAGTATGATATCTCTTTCGTCCAGGTAGGGTACAAGCAGTTCGTTGATTTTCAGAGCGAGTTTCCGAACTGTAGCAAGTTCTTCCTGGGTCGCTAATCCTAAAGCGAGAGCAATATCATCATTCAACATGGGGTCCCCATATTCATCGCTCTTGAAGTCAAAAACAAGCACTGGGGATTTGAAAACAGTGCCTTCTTTCAAGGGATATTTTTTTGTAATCGAGCCTGCGGCAATATTCCTGACAATGACTTCAATTTTTATGATATCGACTTTTTTCACAAGCATATCAATGTCAGAAAGCATTTCGACAAAGTGTGTCTTTATACCCTCTGCTTCGAGCATCTCAAAGAGTTTTTTTGAGATCTGGGCGTTATAATACCCTTTCTTTTCCATTTCCCCTCTTTTCTCTCCGTTAAATGCAGTCAGACTGTTTCGGAATTCGGCAATGAGGGTGTCAGGATCATCCGTCTTATAGATAGTCTTTGCTTTCCCTGAATAGAGCTGTTCTCTTGTCATGCAATGGTCCCCTCTAGGGATAATTCTGGATTTCCTTAGATAGAGAGTCTTAGGAATGATACTTTTAATAGAGATAGGAATAATAGTTTTAATATACTAGTTCTGATAATGCAGATGTTTTGATAATGCCGCAGCATTCCAGAAATTCGTTGAACAAATCGAATTCTACAAAACGCGAGTAATCTCACAGAGATAATTCGATCATTTCCAGAATTCACAATCTCTATCTGAAAGTGTGACATTTCCGGAACTGGTAACAGTCTTTTCCGAAATTGTGCCCCGGTTCTCGAAAGAGATAGACTAGATGATAACTTCTTCTGCTAGATAAAGTTATCACCTTAAGCCGGATTTTCTTACTATCGGCTGCTTCGTAAATTTTATCATCGAAGAAAATCAATTACTAGGTTTAACAACTTAAAGAATGATTTAAGAACTTACCGCATTTGAGTGCCCAACACTTGATAGTGGATTAGTCCAAGCATGCAACAGGTAAAAACATGTCAGGCACTATATTAGATATCGTAGAACTACTGCTAACCGCAGAGATCTATAATCGTTATTCAGAGCTAGATGTAAATGATCTTCCAAAACACATCCGAAAAAACTACTGGAGTAGTAAAGAAAAAACAGTTCCTAAACCCATCATAGCTACATTTATTCGAATTGAAAAAATGTACGGGGTTAAGGATATAGAAAAAATTGTAAGGAATGTTCCCTTCATTACCATTGATAAGTCTCATTTTGAACTTCGTTTGAGTGCTTTCGACCTTGCTGTGGAATGGTTTGAAAAGCAGGAAGGCTCTCAGGAACGGATTGGAAATAACCCTGCCCTGGCTTATTACTTTGGAGAAATAAGGAAAGATGAGGCTGCAAACTATGCACTTGCAAAGGCGAAAATTAGGCCCAAGGAAGTCGACAGGGAATGGATAGAGTCTCTGGTAGCGGAGATCAGGAAAGAGGATAAAAGCGAGGATATGCTTAAACTCGTGGTTATTATCGCTCCTGAAGATGTAAAGCAAAAAGTCAGGGACCTTGTACTAACCAAAGAACAGGAGAACGAAGTCGAAAAGATCATGAAAGCCATTGAGCACAGAGAATACCTGCGGGATATCGGCTTGCATGATATAGGGAAACTCCTGTTTGTCGGTCCTCCAGGAACCGGAAAAACTTCGGTTGCCCGTGCGCTTTCAGAACAACTCTCAATCCCGTTTGTTGAAGTCAAACTCTCCATGGTAACAGACCAGTATCTTGGTGAGACTGCAAAGAACATTGACAGAGTTTTCTTGCTCGCAAAGAAGCTGAATCCCTGCATTCTTTTCATAGATGAGCTGGATTTTGTAGCAAAAGCAAGGACATCTGACGAAAATGCCGCCATCAAACGGGCAGTCAATACCCTCCTTAAAGCCATAGATGAAATCAGTCTCGTAGAGCATGGAGTTCTTCTTATTGCCGCGACCAATCACCCCCAGATGCTTGACAGTGCGGCCTGGAGGCGCTTTGACGAGATAGTTCATTTCCCTCTTCCTGATCTCGAAATGCGTAAAAATATCCTGGATATTGTAACCCGACACATTGAAGGGGATTTCGATACAGGAGAAATTGCGACATTGACAGAAGGCTACTCAGGTTCGGACCTGCGCATGGTTATAAGGGAAGCTGTCCTTAGTGCTCTTCTCGAGGAGCGTAAAGTACTTACCCAGCAGGATCTGCTGGAAGCGGTCAACTCTTTTGACGAAAGGGCTAGTTTCAAATCCGAAGAGTACGAAAGGAAAATGTAAAAATGAGGCTAACACTGCTTGGGACCGGCGATGCTGTCGGAACTCCTAAAATAGGATGTAATTGCCCTGCCTGCGAAGATGCCCGAAAGGGTGGGAAGAGCCAGCGTCTTCGTTCTTCTATCCTTGTAGAATCCGGTAAGGGTAAAATCCTTATTGATACCAGCCCTGACCTCAGACAGCAATTTCTCAAGCAAAACCTTTCCTGTGTAGATGGAGTGATCTGGACACATGGGCACTACGATCATTATTCTGGATTCGGAGAGTTCTACAGGGTTCAGAATAAGGTTGATGTCTATGGAGTTTATGAAAATCTTGAATACATAGATCAGTATGTCTCCTTCCTTAAACCCAGGTATCATTATGTAAGGCTCTATGAGCCATTTGAGCTAATTGGGCTGCAATTCACCCTTTTTAAGGTAAACCACCCTCCAATTAAAGTTCCGACAGGAGTTATAATTCGCGAAGGCGATAAAAAAGTGGCGATTACAGGGGATACGAATTCGGAGATCCCCGAAGCCAGCCTGGAACTTATGGAAAAACCAGACCTTCTTATTGCTGATGCTATAGTCCCGCCTCATATCCATATTAAAAAGCACATGAATTCAGAAGAGGCTATGGCACTTGCAGAGCAGCTCAATGCAAAAGAAATAGTTTTGACCCATCTAAGTCACCTCTTCCGCCCCCATCATATCGAGTCGATATTTTTGCCCCTTGGATTTGACGGACAGGTTTTTGATTTCTAAATATTTCTACATTTTCTTTTTCTCAAGATTGCTAATCAACAGGTATACAAAATTTGCATTAAACCATTAAATTAATATTTATCCTAATATTTTTATTTTATTAAAGGATTTTTATACGGTGTATAATTATGAATCAGCATTACTTTTCCTTAGATAATTACTATAAGTATCTCATAGGTCTCGACGGCATTATACTTACTTTTTTAATAATAAAAAGTTATCCAGCTGTTGTTAATTTAGCAACAGAAGCTAGCTTTTTAATTATGTTAGTAGGAGCATTTTGTATCTTTATTGATAATTGGAACCGAAAATCAATAGATTATAGATTATATGTTGAGCTATATGAAAACGAGTATCAAGCTAAATCTGACTATAAAGCTGGTAAAGTATTTATAAACTTAGTTTTTTACGTAATCTCTATATATTTAGTATCTGGTCTATTTGGTGCGCTCTGACATTCGCCAGTGGGCTTTCATGAAGGTATTGATTATTTAACCTGAACTCGAGGATATGGTTTAAATGAGATTTAGTTTCTTATTTTTCTATTTTTTCTCTAAGTGGCTTAGATTTTTGTATTAGTCATATATAAATACAAGGGAATCTAATTTTAATATTGGGGATTTTATATTTCTCCCTTTTATAAAATGGAGAATAAAGCAAAATGGAGTGATATCTATGGCAGTGAGAAACCCAGTAGACTTGATTGCACTTATACTTGTCATAGTGGGCGGATTAAACTGGGGGCTTGTAGGGCTCTTCAATTTTAACCTTGTAGATGCAATCTTCGGGGTAGGAAGTACTCTTTCGAGAATTGTGTACATAATTGTCGGGCTTGCAGCGCTTTATACGATTTATTTCGCTACAAGAGCTGATACGTATCACGCTCGTGAGGCCGCGGTACATCACTAAGAAAAAAAAGATTGGAAAAGCTCCTTTCCGGTGTTAATAGTTTGAAAAGGGCCTTAACCAGCTATATTTATTTTTCAGAAGGCTGGATATGAAATATAAGTTTCGGTTGTTTTTGTTCATTTTAGATTTTTGTTCATTTTAGATTTTTGTTCATTTTAGATTTTTGTTCTTTTTAGAAATCTTATTCTTACTTCTTTTATCTTTATTTTTAATCTAATTTTTCGATATACATTTCATTTCTCTTTCAGACTCTTCAATTCAAAAAGTATTTTTTCAGCATGCCCTGCAACTCTAACATTATCCCATATTCTGGTAATTTCTCCTTCTGGATCTATGAGAAAGGTTGTCCTGACCGCGCTTATGATTTCTTTGCCTCTGAAGTGTTTTGGGTGCAGGACGTCGTACATCTTGTGGACAATTGCCTGATCGTCTGAGAGCAACTTTATTTTAAGCTCTTTCTTCTCGATAAATCGCTGGTGGGATTGAACACTGTCCCTGCTAACGCCGATAACCACTGCATTTTCGGCTTCAAAATCCTTTCTTAAACAACTGAAGTTCTTTGCCTCAAGGCTGCACCCTCGTGTGTTATCTCTTGGATAAAAGTAAAGGATTACCCATTTCCCTCTAAAGTCTTCAAGGCACATCTGATCTCCTTCCTGGTCGAGCAGGCAAAAATCAGGAGCAGATTGCCCTACTTTCAGTGAAGTTTTTACCATATTTTTTCCCCTGAAGTCAATTCTGTATTATTACGGTTGCTTAAAATCTATTTATAAATATTTATTATTTATTTAATAAATTGTTTGAAAATTAGTTATTTAATAATTGTTTAAGAATTAGTTACTTAATAATTATTTAAAAATTATAAACTTATTTGTGCCATTCAAATTATATTTAAATATTTTGTTTTTGCCTTAAACTTTATCCTTTACGCTTCCAGGATAACACTGCAGCTTCAAACGCAAGAAGAGGCCCTATAAACCATCCTGCCCAGAATAAAAGCCCGGTTAACCCCAGGCAAGAGAAATAAATTCGTTCTCTTGTTGATCCTGTGCCGTAATTTTCATCTTTGATGCATAGGACAATTGCAATAATCCCGAGTCCTATACTGACTAAAATCAGGATAAGAGTAATGAAAATTTCTGAGGAATAGGAACTTTTACTCAATGAAATCAGCATCTGGAATGTATATGATGCTCCTGTACCCAGAAAGAAGAGGCCTGCAAGTATTCCTGAGAGGCGCGCAGGATTAAATTCAGCTACAGTTTCTCTTTTGAAGAAGATTGCCAGAAGCCCGGCTGCAAGAGTTAGCGCAAGCGGAGTAAAGATTAAAAGCAGACTCTGTCCCTCCCAGCGGTAGATTTTTATCTGATTCAGGGGTATGGATATCCATTCTTTCAAGGTAAAAGTTTCTCTGTATCCTATAACTAATCCATAATTCCCAACTGTCCAATAATTTCCTTCTTTCATGAATTCTTTTTTCTGCAATTCTTTTTTCTGCAAATCTTTTTTCTGCAAATCTTTTTTCTGCAAATCTTTTTTCTGCAAATCTTTTTCCTGTATTGCACCTTCTCCCTTTCTCGGACTTGCTTCCCGTATCTCACCTACTGCAGCGCAATATATCCCGCTTTCCGGAGCTTTGATATCTAGCTTATCAAGGGAGTAAAAAACGCATGGGGTAAATCCTTCATATACAGGGCTCTCAGGCAGGCTGTAGGAAAGCACTTTTGCCCCGTATCCTTCGGGCACTTCCAGGGTCTCGGGTAATTTCCCCTCATCAACAAGTCCTGGCCCAATAAAAATCAAATTCGGGATAAAACCCTCGTTTCCCTGCTCGACAGGAATAATGGGCCCAAGTACAATTCTCTCTCCTTTTTCCATTTTAAAACTATAATACCTGAGGTCTCCGGGAGCAAGCTGCCCGTAAAGGACCCTTGACTTCGAAGGGTCTTCAATCCGGATTGCTGTCTCAGGACTTTTGCCTTCCCCTCCGAAAACCGGCACATGGGCAAGTGCAGGAACGGACAAAAGGTATATGACAATCAGCAGGATAATTCCAGAAAACCAGATAGTTCCCTGTCGCATAGACTATGTTTTCTCAGATAGTATGTAAATATGTATAAGAACAAAGGATCAGACACGGAACGTGAGGTTTAATTTTTGCGTTAAGTAATTCTTGCTTAAGCACTTCTCACATTAAGCATTCTTTTATTAAGCATTCTTTTATTAAGCATTCTTTTATTAAGCATTCTTTCATAGGCACTTCTCTCATTAAGTTCATTCTTTCATTCGAAAACCCTTTCTTAAATGTGCTCGGAATTAATCCTATGAGGATCTGGGATATACCTCCTGAGAGGTTATGCAGGCAGCACCTGCTTGGGGAACATCGTGAGCTGCATGCTCTATGGTCGATTATTACCAATAATAAAAAAGGCTATGCCCATCATCCCGAAACCATGCGCTGGAGGGGAAAGCTCAAAGCTCTCTATTTGAGGCATGAAGCGTTGATCGAAGAAATGACAAAACGCGGCTACAAACATCACACTCCTCTCGATCCTGCTCTTGCGACAGGAGAAGCTATTCAGGACAAGCTTGTGGATTCTTATGAGGAACAGGTCAGGCTCCTGAAAGAAAGAGGTTGTGAGTGCAGGATTTAAACTGCCCTGTTGTTAATATTTCCCATTGAAAGGCAGTAGCCTGGCAAAATTCTCGTATCAATAGTCAATAAATAACAGTTACTCCTTATATCTAATCATTCAAGTCGGGGGCTTTGTATGGACGGCTCAGGACCTTATTTCAACCCTGAAATCGAAACAATGAGCAGGGGAGAACTCGATGCCCTTATTGAGGAGCGGGTGCGATATACGGTAAAATATGCGGCAGAAAATTCTCCTTTTTACAGAAAATGGTTTGAAAAGCAGGGTGTAGACCCAGCTGAGATTAAAACCCATGAAGATCTTCTGGATCTTCCTATTATCTCGGGAAGGACTATCCGTGAAAACCAGCCTCCTGAGGCGGGGGAATTCATGTTCAGGAGTGTGAGCTGGGAGGACGTCTTTACTGTTCATGAGACCAGTGGGACCAGTGGAACCCCAAAGAGCTTTTTCCTTACATGGGAAGACTGGGAAAGGTATTCGGAAAAATATGCCCGCATTTTCAAGTCGCAGGGATTTAGTCCTGGAGATAGAGTTGTTGTCTGTGCGTCGTATGGAATGAACGTAGGGGCAAACACCATGACCCTTGCGGCCAGGCAGCTTGGCATGAGCATTATTCCTGAGGGCAAATGCACGTTTCCCCTGCGAGTTATCGAAGTATATAGGCCTACAGGTATAGTAGGCAGCGTATTCAAGCTCCTGAACCTCGCCAGAAGGATACGGGCAGAAGGTACTGACCCTCAGGAGTCAGGTGTAAATAAACTGGTTGTGGGAGGAGAAGCCTTTGCTGACGAGTCCAGGAATTACCTTTCCGAAATATGGGGTTGTCCTGTGTATAACACCTATGGGAGCACGGAAGGCACGATGTGCGGGGAGTGTAATGAGATGTTCGGGCTACATGTACCTGAAGATCTTGTTCATGTTGACATTTACGATCCCCATATTGAGAATTATGTGCCTGATGGAGAATGCGGAAGAGTCATCCTGAGTACACTGCTCCCTGTTGGGGCAAAAGCAGGAACCCTTCTTTTAAACTATGATACCGAAGACACAACTTTAGTACAGACGCGCAAACAATGCCCCTGCGGAAGAACTCACATGAAAATTATAACGCCACAGCGGGAGGCTGAAACTGTATGGGTCGAGGGAGCCCCCTTTAACCGCGTAGACGTTGAAAGAGGCGTTTTTCAGCGTGAAAATATGAATTACCTGACAGGAGAGTATGAAGCTTTCCTTTATGGTGGAGAGGACGAGGGGGAAACTGTGCTCAGGGTCAGCATGGAGTGCGAAACCCCGGATATGTGCGACCGGGATTTAATAGAAGAGAATTTTATCCGTGCTTTTCTCAAGTATAAGCCTCCCCTTTCCAGAGCTTATGAAGAAGGCTTTTTCAAAATCATATTTAATTTCACAAGCCCTATGGGGCTTGAGTTATACAGGATAAAGGGCAGGCCTAAAAGGCTTGTGGACAGGCGATAACAGCGCAACAATAGCAGAAGGTTTCCAGAAAATTTGTTTGTTTTCGGAAACTTTATTCACGCTGAAAAATTGTATTTAGTATAATTTTAAAGAAGTCTCGCTAATAATAAGCTGGTTAAGGCGTTCTTTTCATTTTTCGTTATGTTTTTATATTATTTACCTTTTATAAGCAAACCCATTTATAGATATTCGCGCGGTTTTGTGTGGGTTAAAAATGATACTTAACCCAAAATAATTCAGGTTTAATAAGGAAACAATAGAGAAACATCAAGCTTGAATATGATTTTCATCCACAACTATTTTTATATTTTTTATATGTGGCTTCAACATTCAGGAGCTAAATGTAAGTTACTCACTCGAAATAGCGAAGAACCTCGTTTTATTTTCTCAGTGGTAAGTGTAGTTATTCCCAAAGGTTAATATTACTGAAGAATAAATAACTGTTAATTAACTCTTTTATATTAGTGCCCAAGTAAATAAAACATATATAGTGTTACTTACAATAAATTAAAGTAATATCTTGTAAGTAATATCTTGTAGGCAAGTCCAAGATTATCTGGTGATACAATGGAAACAGAACTGAAGAGGATAGGAGTTTCCCTTCCCGATACCCTTCTGGGTAAATTTGATGAGATTATCGAAAAAAGAGGCTATTCTTCCCGTTCGGAAGGCATTAGGGACGCCATAAGGAATTATATTTCCTATTATGAGTGGATGGGCGACATTAAAGGTCACCGTGTCGGAACCGTTGCGGTTATTTACGACCACACAAAAAGAGGACTCTCAAATGCCCTTGCGGATATCCAGCATAGCTACTCGCATCTAATTAAATCCTCAGTACATATTCACCTTGATCATGACAACTGCTTTGAAGTAGTTGTCCTGGATGGAGAAGGTGAAGAGATTAAGGAGTTTGCCGAAGCTATAATGTCCCTCAAAGGGGTAAAGTTCTCAAAACTTACTACTGTAGCATCAAATGATAAAATCTGACCCTTCCCTGCTAGGGAAGGAGCTAGCCTTCGAGGCATCGAGGGAAATCAGGCTTAAAATGAGGGAAGAGTTTCAAATGAGAGAAAAGTTCCTCTCAATCTCCCCAACTTAAGCTTTTTCAAGGTGTTTTTCAATATGCTTCAGGAGCTGGCTTCCGAACTCTGTGAGCTCATAGATCTGGAAACTGCGCTCTCTTCGCGAGTCGACCAGACCTGCTTCTTTTAAAAGCTTAAGATGATAAGAAAGAGCGGAATGCTTCTGATCTGTGCACTCTACAAGGACACAGACACAGAGGCTCTGGACTTCAAGGGCTTTGAGAATCCTGAGGCGAGTGGAGTCTGCAAGCACCTTACATAGGCTAATGAGTTCTCCCATGTCTTTATTCATTGCCGTATGCACAGCCTCAAGCACATCTTCTGGAAGACAATATGCATCCTTTACTTCTATCATTTTTTTCTCAGACATTTTTCTACTTGACCACCAATTCAAATAAAGCATGTAGTTACTACTTTATTTCTTTGTGTTAATGCTCTCAGTTGCCTTTTCGATTCACCAGTTTAAAAATGACAGGTTAATTTACTTTATTCTACTTCCTTCTATATTATTCTACTTCATTCTTCTTTATTTTACTTTATTCTGTATTATCCTTTCAAAATATCATTATCTGTGCAAAGCACTTCTCTCCACCTGAGTCCGAGTTCTGAAAGAGCAAGGCCTCCTCCGATCAAAGTGATTGAGTTCTTTATGAAATGATCAAGCACGGCGACCGTGAATCCTATTTCAGGTTTAATTCCCCCAAGCCCAAAGACTGCAGTAAGGGCAATTTCATATGTTCCTATGGCTCCAGGCGTTATAGGGAAGATCTTTGCAATGTTTCCGAGAGCTACAGCCAGGAAAATCAGAGATATCATATACATGGATGAGGTACTTACCCCTACGGTCGGAAAAGATTTAAGGACAAGGAAACAGGTGAATATATCCACTCCCCATATAAGAAGAGAAGATGTGGTTACTGCCAGAAAAGCGCTAGGGCGCACGGCAACAACACTCAGCTGATGGAGAAAAGTAAATGCAAAGCCCTTTATCTTTCCAGAAAGCCCGTTTCGGGACGTTTCCATCTCCAGTATTTTTTTAGCGTGACCTTCTCGGAAAGACGCAATAAAAAGAATTGAAAAGAAAAACACTACTGCAAATCCTGATAGCTTTATCAGCGAGCCCATCCATGGAGTGAGCTCAAAGCGGGTTGCAGCACCTGAAGACGCAAGCATTGCTATGGAAGTAATTGCAACTATATCAAAGACTCTTTCTACAGTCAACGAGGAAAAACTCGTTGTAAAGGCAAGGTCTTTGCTTTTTTTCAGGATATACATCCTGCTCAGGTCTCCTATTCGTGCTGGGAGAATTACATTTGCTGATTGGCTGATAAAAATGCTGCCTGTAAGAAATCCAAGCTCATATTGATTTCCAAGTCTTTTAAGGATCTGCTGGAAGCGGATTCCTCTTAAAGGCCAGGAAATGCAGTATACT
The DNA here is from genome assembly GCA_002509325.1 of Methanosarcina sp. UBA402. Lineage (GTDB taxonomy): Archaea > Halobacteriota > Methanosarcinia > Methanosarcinales > Methanosarcinaceae > Methanosarcina. Next base: position 17,047 of record DADO01000024.1, read on the forward strand.
AGAGAGGCAAGAACCAGAGTCCCAAAGGACGCCTGCTTCACATTTTCTATAATATCGGAGGCGCCCAGAAAAGTTGCAACAAAAGCAAGGATCAGGATTGCAAGGGCGGCTGTTAGAAAGACCTTCCTTTTTCCTGATACAGCGAGTGGGAAAGAGAGTTCCCGCCAGAGCCGGAATATTTCGGATCCCATCCCTTTGACATCTTTTGCCAGGTTAACCTTGCTTGACCCACCATGCCTCCAGTAGACTGGAAATTCTACTACTCTGTATCCTTTGTGCTGGGCTCTTACGAGTATTTCAGTGTCCCAGAACCAGTGATCGTTCTCGATCTCGTCTAGAAGATCAAAGAGAGCTTCTCTCCTGAAAGCCTTAAAACCACACTGGTGATCATAGAGTTTTGAATGCAGAAAAAGCTTCACCAGAAAATTATATCCTCTGCTCGCAAACTCCCGCTTAAAAGGCCTTTTTGCATCGCTTTCGGGCATCATTCTTGAGCCTGTAGCAAAATCATAGCCATCTGTGCTCACAGCCCTGACTAATTTCTCCAGATATTTCATATCGGTTGCAAGGTCCACATCAATATAGCAGAGGACTTCCCCTGAAGCAGCCTTAAACGCCCTGTTAAGAGCTTTTCCCCTGCCCTGCCGCATGTCAGAGTGCAGGTGGACAACATAAGAAGCATACTGTTCCGAGAGTCTTGAAGCTATCTGGTCCGTACCGTCTGTGCTGCCGTCTTCTGCTATTATGATCTCGAAGCGATCAGTTATCTTAGAAAGTGTTTCCGCTGTAACAAAGACAGCCTTTTCTATATTCGCTGCCTCGTTATAAGCTGGTAAAACCACCGAAACACTGATTATGGATAAAACCCCCTTTGTTTTCATCCCAGTATTAGGAGCGAATTTACAATTTGAGCCCATCCCAAAACCAATTTTTATTTTCACATCGATAAAAGTCTCAGAATCATTTTCATG
>DADO01000147.1 GCA_002509325.1 Methanosarcina sp. UBA402
AATGAATAATAATATTTTCAAGATGATGGATCTCAAGACTAAGGTTCATGACATTGCTATTGATTTTCATGACATCCCATTTTATGGATGTAGAGACACACCTTGCTAAAATTAATTATAATTACTATGAAATTAAACTAAAAATAGGATAATAAGCACATGGCAAAACATTTAACCTAACTCCACAATAATAAGCATCTAATGACAAAGCTTACACTAATCTCAACGATCTATTCTCTTGAGCCTGTTATAATCTGTGTGACCAGACTTTCCCCTTCAAAAATTATACTGCTGTCAGAGGAAGGGGCGAATGAAAAGAAAGTACAGTCTGAGGAAACGATTGAAAAGACTTTCAAAAATGCGCTTGAATTTGAGAAAAAGTACACGTCTATTTATGACACTGTACGCGTAGCAAAAGACGTTGCTGAACTGATAGAACAGGAACATGCCAGGGGCAACCAGGTGATTGTAAATGTGTCTGGCGGGCGGAAGCCGCAGGCTTTTGGGGCGCTTTTCGGGGCATATGCAAGGAATGATATGGTGCAAAGAATCGTGTATGTAACCGAAGAGGATAGTTTTATGATTGATTTCCCTGTACTGAGTTTCAATCTCTCGAATACAAAAAAATTGATACTTGAAGAAATCCAGAAAGGAGTTTCTGCAGTTGCCCAGTTAGCCGCAACTGCCGAAATTTCGAAGGGAATGACTTACAACCACCTGCGGGAACTCAAAGCAATGGGTTATATAGCAGACGGAGAAAACGGGTACATGATAACTGATGCCGGAAGGATTGCATCAATTTAATTTGGGATGTACGGCGGAGAATTATAGTATATTCACAGTATACTCATGAGCTAATTACATTTTTTAAACAATATTCTACCTATATCTTAGGGAAATATTTCATTAGCTCTACCCGCTCGGCAGTGTGCCGATTTTTCTGTAAAATCACAAATCTTAAAAAGTTATTGGGTAGAAAATTTCACATCAAGAAATCCATTTTCCTATTGTACATAAAAATTTGACTTTGAATTTACAGCAAATTCGCGACACTATCACCCTCGCGACACTATCACCCTCGCGACACTATCACCCTCGCGACACTATCACCCGCTCTTTTCATGGCTATTAAAATAGCCTTTATTTATCCGGATAATTGCAGAAACCGCCTTCTTTTTTCTCAAGGGCTTGCAGGTATTCCAGGACTGCTAGGACGTAAGCCGAGTGGGACCAGGATAGGGGGAGAACTGAAAGAGGTCTGCCTCTGTCATCAATCTGTTCGGATAAAAGGCCTGTTGGGTGGGCGTGAACCGCGCACCATTCCAGGAGTTCGAGAGCTCGGTCCAGGTTGCCTACTGCGGAATGCCACTGGGACAGCCAGAGCGTACAAATAATCCAGCTGTTCATATAGCCAAAATAAGTGTCGTGAAAATACCTGGCAAATCCGCCTGAGGGGCGCTTAAGTTCGCGCTCGATAGCCTCCATTGTCCGGACAACTCTGGGGTCATCTGGGGGAAGAATCCCGAAGTACCAGACCGCAAAAACCGAGGAATCAAGAGTAGGATCGTCAAGCGCACGCCGGAAACGCTTTAGTCGGCCATCATAAAGTTTCTCCAGAATAGACTTCCTGATGCGGTCTGCAGCTTCCTTCCAGAAGTTTGCGTAATCATAATCGCCAAGAGAGCGGGAGAGTTCGTAGGCTCCATTGAGGCCGGCATAGACCGTACATGCGCTATAGGTATGCACACCTTTTCGCTCTTCCCAGAGGTCAAAACTCGAAGTTGGAAGGTCTGTTTCCTTATCAATCGATTTTATAAGATAGTTAGCCGTAGGGATCACAAGCCTTCTGTAGTACCTGCCTGTGGTCCAGACACTCTTTGCAATTTCCCAGTTATTATAAAGGGCATAAAGAGGAAGCCCTGTCTCGTCGATCTGGATCATAGGCACGGGATGCCAGGTGCTCCCGAAATCTCCAGCAGGCGTGTACTTGTGAAGGAAGTTGCCTCTAGGAGTGATGGTTTTTGAGAAAAACTCAAAAGTCTCGGCAGTCAGATGATGATACCGCGCCCGGTCGAGCGCAAGGCAGACCCAGGCTGCGTCTCTTGGCCAGCAGTAGGTGTAAAGGTCTGCTCCGAATTGTTTTATATCCGAATCGCAGGATGCAATTATCGAGCCTGTAATATCCATATGGGCAACAACTGCAAGGAGGCTCCTGTAAAAACACTTTGAGACACTTTGCGGCAGCTGAGACATCCTGGCAAACTCAGGAAGCACAGATACCCTTTCCGTAAATGAGTTCCAGAAATTGAAGTTGAGATGGAAAAGGGATTTTCTTCCGGCTTTCTTTACCCGTTTATGAATCTTGAGCACGCTGCAGTACTTTTTTCCAAGAACTATCCAGTAGTGCAGCTTTGCCGATTCTCCTGGCATCAGTTCAGGAAGGGTCCAGCCAAGGGTGGAATCGACCGAGCCGTGCGCTACAGGATTTCCACTCAGGAAAGCGTCACTTTCCATATCTTTCCATGTGCCTTCAAGCCCTTTCCACTCCGCAGTCCCGACTGCATGCTGATCAAATGCAGGGTCACTCGAATGCAGGAAATAGCGGTCGCGTTTGTAATGGATAAGTGTATTTTTATCAATTACAGCCGTTTCTCCGATTTTGGTCTCAAGAATCCGGTAGTTCTGGTTTGAGAAAAGCCGCAGATGTTTGGTCGTATTTGAGATATTCCTGACCTCAAAAGTCCTGTAAAAAATATTTACCGAGGGGTGGACAGCTTCCCAGATCATGATCCTGAGCCCTATTTTAGGATTTTCGAATACTGTCTCCCCTATATTTGAGATAATTCCCCGACAGGCGTCAGGGGTTTCCTGCTCGCCCTCAAGATTATCCGGTTTTCCTCTTACGACTTCCCTACCCTCTCCTGAGATTTCAAGAATGCGTTTACAGAAGTTCTCCTTAAACTCGGATTTATATCTCTGTTGAATCTTCCAATTTTCAAGCCAGCTGCAATAAAGGGAATCAAGATCGCATATGCCAACCTTTATCGAGTTCCCGTGATTCTCAAGTCCTACATACGGGAAATAAATATCCCTTATAGTCCCTTTTTCGTCTTCACAGATCAGGATCCTCCCATTTCCAAAAATTAGCGGCCTAATCCAGGATACCCCCTTGTTTCCTTCAAGTTTCATGGCCCAGTAATTAACAGTCAACGCAGGTATGCAAAATTCAACCCAGCTCTCAAATATAATGATCCCATCAGGTTGAATAATCTTTCTTGAACACGCCCCCCACGAGAAACGAATTTATTATCTCAAATAGTTTAGTATGAAGAATTCTGAGGAACTGGATTTCAGCCTTAAAAACCGTCCTCAAAAGCTCCTATAAAGATAAATTAAACTGTAAAATTATTCAACGGCTCAATTATATCTGACCTAAAACGTACTTTTTTCCATAATATTTTTATTCAATATATATACATATTTTGTATTTAATAAAATGGTTTATTTTTTATTGAAGTAGTGTACAAATTAAACAAGAAAGTTTATATTTTATTACGTTATTTAGTAAAGAACTTATTAAAAACGAAGTATTGAAATCACTCATATACAAAGAACACGTGTTCGCTATGTCTTATATAAAAAAAACATGCCCTATTTGTGGGAAAGAATTCTTTGTCCTTAAAAGTGCTGAGGAAAAGGCAATTTACTGTACTCTGGCATGCCTGACAAGAGTTCAGGATAGATTTGGCTCCAGAGATATGGCCCTACCTGACCCTTGTTGAGCACTCTGTAAGGAAAAAAATGAAAAATATGGAGAACATTCTCATAAGGGAAAAGTTTTCCAATCTTTTTATTTTTAAATCTCTCATCTCTCTTTACTTTCCAGCGAGTTTTTTTGCAATCTGGGTTACATGCCTGCCCTGATAGCGAGCCATTGCAAGTTCGTTTTCCGAGGGCTGGCGGCTTTCATCCGCTCCTGCAATCGTTGATGCTCCGTATGGGCTGCCGCCTGTGATTTCGTCCATCCGTCTCTGCCGGTTTTCTGAATAAGGGAGCCCGACAATGATCATTCCAAGATGGAGAAGAGTAACATGCGTTGTGAGGATAGTGGACTCCTGGCCTCCATGCTGGGTCCCACTTGAAGTGAAGACGCTCCCTAGCTTTCCTACAAGAGCATCTTTACTCCACAGCGCCCCAAGCCCGTCAAAAATTGTACGCATCTGGGCAGTCATATTTCCGTAACGTGTAGGTGTTCCGAAAATAAGGGCATCTGCCCCTGCAAATACATCTTCATACATACTTCTGGTTAGTACAGGAATGTGGGCAAAGAGATTTTTTGATTCAACTGCCTCCATTTTTTCCAAAATCTCGTAAGGCAGAGTCTCAGGCACCTGATAAATCTCTACTTCAGCTCCTTCGACTTCTCTTGCTCCTTCAGCTATAGCTTCTGACATTTTGTATATGTGACCATAAATACTGTGGAATATCACGTTTACCTTAACCATTCAAATCCCCCATAAACCCAACTGAAATGTAAATAAGCAGCACCAACCATACCTGAAGTAGGTTGACAAATCCCGGAAAATCCAGATCCCTTCTTAAAAGTAGTTTTCTGATGCCTTATATAGCTTGTTAGCAAAAGTTAACTTTCTCTTTCAGGTTCCTGTATTCCTGATTTCCTGGTAGCATATCTAAGACTTTACTTCTTCTAAGACTTACTTCTTTTACCCTATTGGAGAGTACTTTGAAAGATTGCTCTGTCGGAGAGTACTTTGAGTGATAAATTTTAGGATGATCAATTTCTGATAAATGAATGTATCAAAATAGTTATTAGGCTATAAGCTGTATAGGCGGGCATGCCCTCTCTTTCTATCGTAATGCCTTCCATGAATGAAGAAGAAACAATCCGAATCTGCATAGAGAAAGCTCAGTCTGTATTCAAGAAATATGATATAGAAGGGGAGATAATAGTTGCTGACAACTCTTCTGACCGGACCGCAGAGATTGCAGAATCAATGGGTGCAAAGGTAATAGGCCCAATAAAAGGATATGGAAATGCTTACCTCAAAGGGCTTGCCGAAGCAAAAGGAGACTATATTGCTATTGCCGATGCCGACAATACCTACGACCTGCTTGAGCTTGATAAATTCCTTGAACCTCTTATGGCAGGAGAAGCAGATTTTATAATGGGCACCAGACTTAAAGGCAATATCAAAAAAGGGGCTATGCCCTGGCTGCACCAGTATATAGGCAATCCTTTTCTGACAGCAATGCTGAATTTCCTTTTCAAAACGAAAATTTCGGATGCTCACTGTGGAATGCGAGCTTTTACAAAAGAAGCACTTGAAAAGATGAAACTTAAAACGCATGGCATGGAGCTTGCATCTGAGATGATTATTGAAGCTGCAAAATGCGGACTAAGGATTGAAGAAGTTCCCATAACCTATTACCCACGCCGGGCTCCCTCCAAACTACGTTCTTTTCAGGACGGCTGGCGGCATATTAGGTTTATGATGTTATACCGACCTCTGCCCTTTCTCTTTCTGCCGGGAGCCGTGGTTTTTGCCCTTGGTGCTCTGATAACTGGTTCTCTCCTGCTTAGCGGAGATGTGGCGGAAAACAGGTTGCATTCCTTCATTTTAGGCTGTATGCTCCTGATCCTCGGTGGACAAACACTTTCTACCGGATTCTACATGAAAACATATGGCTTAGTCCGCGGCATGTACCCCAGGAAAAAGGAAAGGGGTGCAAAATGGCTGAATTATCATTCCCTTGAAAAAGAACTGCTTGCAGGCTCACTTATTCTTGGGGCAGGCCTCTTGCTCGGGCTAAAAGTAGTATACACCTGGATGAACTCAGGGTATGGCTCCCTCTCAGAAGTGAAAAGTGCAGCTATTTCAATGGTTTTTGCCTTCATAGGTCTTCAGATGATATTCTCAGCAATTGTCCTCAGCGTGATGCTCCTTGAGGTGGATACGGACTGGTAAGTGGTGCAATGAAAATCGCCTTTGTGTATGATGCTGTCTATCCGTGGGTCAAAGGCGGCGCAGAGATGCGCATCCATGAACTGGGAAAGCGGCTCTCGGCCAGGGGGCATGATGTGCACATTTTCGGAGTCAAATGGTGGGAAGGCGAAGATACCCTTGAGTATGAAGGCATGACCCTCCACGGCGTCTGCAAAGCCCGGAATCTGTACGTGAACGGCAGGCGTTCGATTTCCGAGGCAATAATCTTTGCAGTTAAATTGTTTCCTGAGCTCAGGAAAGAAAGCTTTGACCTTATAGATGTAAGCGTCTTTCCCTATTTTTCCTGCTTTACTGTAAAAGCGGTCTCAGTTTTGAAAAAACCCCAGTTAGTGTTCACCTGGCATGAAGTATGGGATGACTACTGGTACGAGTATTTAGGAAGAGCGGGGCTTTTTGGAAAACTGGTTGAAAAGGCGGTCTCGAAGATATCAGGAAATAATATCACGGTTTCTGGATGGACAAAGAACAGGCTTAAGGCGCTTGGGGTTCCTGAAGAGAAAATTACGGTTATACCTAACGGGATCGACCTGAAAAGGATTTCTGGGATTGAACTCAACGGCATAAGACGCCCTGAAGAAAAACACCCTCAAGATTTTGAAAGTAAAAAGTATGACATCATTTTTGCAGGCCGACTTATAAAGGAAAAAAATGTTGACCTTCTGATCAAAGCTGTAGCCCTTCTTAAAGCCGATTTTCCAAAGATCAGGTGCTGCATTGTTGGAGATGGGCCTGAAAAGGCAGGGCTGGTGGAGCTTGCAGAGAATACCGGGGTTTACGGAAATATTGAGTTTGTGGGATTTCAAGAGTATGGAGCGCTGATCAGAAAAATCAAGGCTTCAAAAGTGCTTGTACTGCCTTCAAGTAGAGAAGGATTTGGGATGGTCGTTATCGAGGCCTTTGCCTGTGGAGTGCCTGTAGTGACTGTAAGAGCGAAATACAATGCTGCGCAGGGATTGGTTGAAAACGAAGTTGACGGGCTTGTTGTGGAACCTGAAGATAGAGAAATTGCAAAGGCCGTACTAAAAATAATTGAGAGAAGTTCTGATTATAGAAAGATTTCAGAAGCCGCATTGAGGAAGGCCAAGACCTATAATTGGGAAGAAATAATTAAGAAAGTTTATTCAGTCTACAAAGGTTATACGAAAAAATCTTAAAAATCAAGTTAACTTCTTTTCTCAAAGAAATAAGAAATTAGAAACAACGCATCACAACTTTTATAATATAATTAATCAGTATTACTTCCATAATAAAATTAATTAGAACCTAAATATTATAAACAAAGTAATCAAATTTCTATTTACAATTTCTGTTTACAGTTTCTGCTTACATAATGTAGTAGAGAATATGTAAGAATAAGTTAAGGTAAATAGCCTATATGTCAGTAATCTGGATTATACTGTTTTGGGTTATTCTAGGCAGCTTAACTTATTGAAAATCCGTCATACTTCAGATTCAGTTAAAAGGAAGCAATAATATTAATGATACTTTCAAGGACTTGGGGGCAGTGATATTTACGGGTCTGAAGGTCAGTTGAAAAACCGAGAGATCAATGCAATAGGATCTCCAACCTATTTTCCAACTGCTTGTTCTATCCAGGATGAGTACATCTCCAGCAAACTTGATCTATCAATCATAATTCCGGTTTATAATGAAGAGGAAAATATAGCTGAACTCTACGAGAGATTATGTAGTATTCTTTCGGTGCTGGACAAAACGTATGAGATAATTTTCGTTGATGATGGGTCGAACGACAATACTTTTCAGGAAATAGAAACAATTCCGGACAGTAACATAAGAATCATAAAATTTCAAAGGAACTACGGAAAAGCCGCAGCTCTCTCCTACGGATTTAATAAATCGAGGGGAGATTTTATTATTACCCTGGATGGAGACTTGCAGGACGATCCTAAAGAAATTCCAAGATTCCTTGAGAAATTAAAAGAATTTGATATGGTTTCCGGCTGGAAAGTTAAAAGACAAGATCCTATTTCAAAAACCTTTCCTTCAAAATGCTTCAACAGATTAACTCGGTTCATAACCGGGGTCGGAATTAACGACTTTAACTGCGGGTATAAAGCATACAATAACTATGTTGTAAAAAACATAAACTTGTATGGAGAGCTTCATCGTTACATACCAGCTCTTGCTTACTGGAAAGGTTATACTGTTGGGGAGATAGAAGTCGAGCATCACCCAAGAGTGCACGGAGAGTCAAAGTATGGGACCGGAAGGTTGTTTAAAGGGTTCCTGGACCTCATAACAGTTACATTTCTTATGATGTACAAAAAAAGACCTCTGCATATTTTTGGAGGCATAGGATTTCTTTTAGGGTTTTCCGGAGTGATTATATCCTTATATTTAATGGTTTTATGGATAATGGGAGTAAAAATAGGAGATAGGCCTCTTCTCATGCTCGGGATCTTACTTACGGTAATTGGAGCTCAGTTTATTTCTCTTGGCCTAATAGGAGAATTGATTACAAACTCGAGAAATAACGATGACTATATTATAAAATACGATATTATAAAATACGATAGCTATGAACTGGAAAACGCCAGGTAAAATTTCAATACCTAGGGGTTTTAATGCTTCACTTTATAAACAGGCTTAACCTGAAGGCAATCTACGAAACAAAGACAACCTACGAAGCCTTTAGTTACTTGGTTGTTTTCTCTATCACCTTTTATTGATCTGATATACCGATATAAGTTAAAAATGGCAGGCCCTGCTCAATTGTATAAATGTCCAAATCCCCAATCTATTGGTGTTATTCTCGCGTACTTAAGGAGCGCCGATGGTCGTACCCTGGCTAGCTTACAATAAATTATTTTTGATGGAGAATAGAAAATGAGATCCGGCATTGAGTACCATATTGAAAAAATACACAAATCTGGTAAAAAAGATTTTAGATGGAATAATTTAAGAGAACTGGTTTCAAGATACCTAGAAGGAAATTCAGTCCTTGATGCTGGATGTGGAACAGGCCATATGACATTAAAACTACTGAGAGAAGGGCGTACTGTTACAGCTATAGATTGCTCTGAAGAACTTGCAAAATTCACTCAAGAGCTTATTAGACAGGACTGTTTTAAAGCTGAAGTTTATACTTTAGATTTGTTGAATGTAAATCAACTGGGTAATAATAGATATGAAAATGCTGTATGCCTGGATGTTCTTGAACATATAGATAATGATGAACTTGCATTGCAGAAATTAACCTCTACTTTAAAAAAAGGAGGGAATCTTATAGTTTCTGTCCCTGCATGCAGTTTTTTGTATGGAACAAGAGACAAAGATATAGGGCACTACCGGAGATATAATAAGAAAACCTTGATTAATTTGATAAACAGGGCAGGCCTGGAAATAAAAGAGATCAGGTACTGGAATTTTTTAGGTTTTTTCCCAGTATTGTTGTCTGAAAAGCTTTTACACAAAAAAATCTCTGAAGAGATAAGATATTCAAAAAAATCTCATCACATACATTTAAATCATTTACTGGATAGGTGGTTTTCTATTGTTGAAAATAATTTAAGATTTCCAATAGGCCTTTCCTTGATTGCTGTATGCAAGAAAAAATAATGACATATTTTCAGGCCGGTTTCAGATATAGTTCAGTCTTAATTGGGAATTAGCAATTCTTTAAGACTGCTCTTTAAGACTACATTTAAAACTTCTTTTTAAATTATCTTTTGCTTTTCATTCCCAAAAACCCTAAAAAACCCAGGATTAAAAAATATATTATCATAATTATATGGAAGAGAAAAGCTGAACAAATCGCTACGTCACTTTTTAAACCTGCAGCAATGAGTCCAGCAGACCACCCTCCCTCTAGAGTTCCAAAGCCACCTATGCCCTGAATCGGCAGTACAGTCGTGAATACGGCAAAAGAAGTTGAAAATATCACAGTCAGGAAGTCAAGATCTATGTTTAATGTTTTTATCAAGATGTAATTGAATAGATATAGAGATAGCCACGCTCCAAATGAAAGTGCTATTAATTCGAGAAAGATAATTTTTTCAAAAGATTTTATTTTTTCAAAACTCTTAATGACATCTTCTAACTTACCGAATAAGTAAATAAATGATATCTTATTTCCAGGACCAAATGTTTCGAGAATTTTTCTTGTATTCGAGATAAAATGATTCCCGTAAAAAAAGAAAGTTAAAAACAGAAAAATCACAAGCATCATAAATAAAGTGATAAAACCTAAGCTATTCGTAATAAACTGGGACTCGATTTGTATTCGGGAAACTGATATGAAAAAAAGTAGAAAAATTGTGATGAAGTCAAAAAACCTCACCACTGTTAGGGAAGCAATACCTTCACTCATGCTTCTATTATGTAACTTATTAAGAATATATACGTAAGATACTTCACCGGTTCTGGCAGGAAGAATATTATTTACCAAATTATGGATACAAACAACATAAAATAAGTCTTTGAAATTTATTTCTTTATTTAGAAGTACATAAAATCTGCATGTCCTGAAAATATAACTGCATAAATATAGAGCAAATCCAAAAATAAAATAAACAGGATTTATTTGTTTAAGTCCATCAGTTAAATCAGTTATATTTATTTGCAAAAGAAAAAAAGAAACTAAGATTATTGTGACAAGAAATGCAAGAAGAGTAGAAAGATTTTGTTTTCTCATAAACCTATTTTAACAACTTCATTAAATTATAAGAAGCTTTCCAGTTGGAATACTTTGTGTAAATGTATATACTGTAAAAAGAATACCGATTAATATTACTCCTTGAAAATAATGGAAAGTTACAAAAGTTATTTATAAGCTAGTTCCTAAATTTTCTAACTGAAAACTGGTGACAAATTTATTTTCATAAATGAGTAATATAATCAGTAATCAATCATTCTATAAGGGGTGTAATGAAAAGTTCTATAAGGAGTATAATGAAAAGTTCTATAAGGGGTATAATGAAAAGTTCTATAAGGGGTATAATGAAAAGTTCTATAAGGAGTATAATGAAAACTGGTGTAGAAAATACAAAAAAAATTAAAAAATACAAAATTAGTGATAAAATTAATGATAAAATTAATGATAAAATATCTTATTTTCAAGAAAAAAGTTTTAAAGAACATGCCGGAGTCTTAATTCTATACACCTTACTAACTTTTATACTCACTTATCCTGTAGTTTTTAAAATACGCACTTATATTCCAGGAGGAGGAGATGCATTTCACTGGATAAGAACACTCTGGTATACTCCAGTAGCTATATTCAACCCAGATCTCACAAAATTATCACATGACTACTTAATGTTTCATCCATATGGAATACCAGCGTCACCTTTTCAATCTGCTTTTAATCAAATCCTTGCGTACCTGTTATCCAGTGTAATAGACATTCATGTGGTATACAATATACTGTTTTTATTCTCATTTATTTTTGGTGCATTTGGCACATATTTACTTATTAAATATCTAACTGATGACAGAATCTCTTCTTTCATAGCCGGACTTGTGTTTGCTTTTTCACCATATCATTTTGCACATTCACTTGGTCATTTTGGAGCAACCAGTATTGAATGGATACCCTTCTGCGCTCTATACTTAATGAAAATGCTTAAAGAAGGAGGAGCTCGAAACAGTTTTTTTGCAGGAATATTCTTTATTCTTGTAGCCATGAGCGACCTTCAATACATGGTATTCATGGGAATCTTTGTGATGTTATTATTTGTTTATGAAACCTACACTTTATTAAGAAAAGAAAAAATAGATTTTAAAAAAGGGTTAGGAATAATTTTTTACAAGTATTCCTTATTTGGAGTTGTCTCATTCATAGGTTTAATACCTATCACAATAGAAAATATTTTGATAGCGACATCTAACGAAAATTTTTTAAAACTAGATCCATACGAGGCTGTTATGGGCTCAACTGATTTACTTAGCTTTTTTCTTCCATCTGTTTTACATCCAGTGTTTGGAGATATTACAGTGGATATTTACAGTAATTTCTTAGGAAATACCAGTGAGAATACAACTTTTATTGGATATACTGTCATCTTACTTTCTTTATTCGCTACTTGTAGACTGAGGGGGAATAGATATGTAAAATTCTGGTCGATAGCTGCATTGTTTTTTTCGTTAATCAGCCTTGGTCCACTTCTTCACATAAATGGTAGCACATCATTTACGGTGTTCAATACTACTGTCCCTCTTCCACATTTAGTTCTGTATTATCTGGTTCCATTTCTGGATAATTGCAGAACAACTGGAAGGTTTTTTGTAATCGCTTCACTCTCATTTGCGGTTTTGGCAGGTTATGGAGTTTCAGAATTATTAAAATCTAACAGAAATAAAAAGATGATTGCAATTGTGATAAGTAGTTTGGTAATTTTTGAATATTTAGCGATTCCTTTACCGATATCAGCTGTTACCGAACCCTCGTTTTACAAAGAGATCTCACAGGATGAAGATAATTACGCATTACTCGAAATACCTGCAACTCTCAACTATAAAGCAGGTGTAAGTACCATTTATTATCAAACAATACACGGAAAACCTGTCGTAGGTAACTGGGCTGCCAGATTTCCATCTGATGCAAGAGACTTCGAATTAAATACGCCCGTGATAAGAGAATTAACCTACTTGCAACCTCCTACTACTGATATCTTGCTTCAGGATATAAGTCAGGTTGGAACATCCATTTTAAACTATTACAATATATCGTACATTATTTTGCATACAGATTATATGGATGACAGAGAAGTTAACTTATCCGAGACATTTATACAGGAAACTCTTAAAACGGAAAGAAAAGCGTATGAGAAAGATTCTCTAATTGTGTACCATGTTAAAAAAGAGCCTGTGAAACCATTTATGATTTTAAAAGACGGATGGAATCAGCTGGAAGAGATGAATGGAAATCCTACAAGATGGATGTCAAACAACGCCACAATTATAATCCATTCAGACAGTACCAGAAACGCTGCATTAAAATTTGATGTATGCAGTTTCTACCGTCCAAGAACACTGGAAATTTATAATGGCAAAACTCTCAAAAATAGACAAATCATCACTACAAATATTACCTCAAACTATATTCCAATTAGCCTGGAGAAAGGAGAAAATCTCATTTTTCTGCATGTACCAGAAGGTTCTGAAAGGCCATGTGACTTGCCAGAGCTAATAAGTATTGACAGTAGAGAATTGAGCATAGCGATTCAAGGGGTTCAGTTAATTTTTCCATAATAGCATAGAGTAACAGAAAGAGTTAAGCTCAAAACAAAATATGCTAGTTAAAATTTAATAGACAAGTTTTTAAAGGTGGATTTTCTTTAGTTATTGACTTTTAATAATGCTTCCAGTTTGTTAACTTAGAAGTAATGTCATTAGCTTTCAATATGCTTTCAGTTTTAGTTAGCTCAGCAGTGATGAAGGTTTTATAAAACGCAGAAGAATAATTGTAATAATGTTTTTTCATATATGGGCTTATAATTGTAATAATGTTTTTTCATATATGGGCTTATAATTGTAATAATATTTTTTCATATGGGCTTAGGATATCAAAAGTTTAATAAAATAATGAGAAATAAGTCATCGAGTATATGCTATGAAATATGAAAAATGGATCGATGTTACAAAAGGTATAGGTATTTTATTAGTTATACTTGGACATAATGCTTTTGATCAATCTTTTTTAACAATAATTCATGCATTTAATATGCCATTATTCTTTTTTATTAGTGGTTATTTATATCATTATAGGAAATACAAGCAGGACCCAATTTATTTTATTTATCAGAAATTTAAAAGGCTTGTAGTGCCATATTTTGTAACAAATGTTATTATCCTATGTACACTCATTTTACTATCCACCTTTAAACTAAATTCATTTGACCGCAATTCTCCATTAAAATATTTAATTGGAGTTTTTTATGGAAATGGTGCGCCCTTAAATCCATCTACAATATTTACAAATTCATTGAGCGTTCCTTCCTGGTTTTTGTTAGGCTTGTTCTGTGCTTCTTTAATTTTATATATAATTGCTTATTCTCATGAAAAATATGGATTAATTTGCAGCAGCTCTCTATGTTTTCTAGTTACGTTGTTTGGTTTCAAAATGAGTAAATATGTTTTTCTTCCATGGAGTTTTGATATTGCCTGTGTTTCAATGGTTTTTATGTTCTCAGGATATTTAGCCAACTATTATAAAATAAATTGGTTATATAATAGTTTCAAAAGTAATTTATATAATTTCTTTTTTGTTTTATTATTGTTCATTCTAATCTCAATCAATGGACCTGTAGATATGAACACAAGAACATATTCTAACTTATTTTTATTTAGTATTGCAGGCTTATTAGGAACATATCTAACTATCGAATTTGCAAAAAAAATCAGCAAAAAAGAAAACTTATTAACGGAAATGTTTGCTTATTTTGGAAAAAATTCTATTTTTATTTTATTATTTCATTCTTTTGCACCAATAGTTTTCCTCGATATCATAAACGTTTTTATTAATATAAAAGAAGTTATATTTCATTCTCCAATCCTTTATAGCATTACTATGCTTGTTTCTTCCATAGTAACAATAATTATTATCAAAAGATTACCTGCTTTAGACAGAATATATTCTGTACGAGCCTGACTATTAGGTCCTTCCGAAGAGTATTAACCTTAGGTTCTTTCGAAAAATAACAACCAGCTAATAGTTGAGCACCAAAATCTTGGTTCTTCTAAAATTATTAGCTGCTCACAAAAAATAGCTGCTCACAACTAAATAGCTGATATTTGCTAAATAGCTGATATTTGGATATTTGGCTCTGTAGAAATCCTC
>DADO01000211.1 GCA_002509325.1 Methanosarcina sp. UBA402
CAGCCTATCAAAACATGTCTGTTGATATTGATTCTAACGAAAACGAGGAACCCGAGAATTAACTTATGAACAATGAGAAAACACAGTCAATCGCCAACAGTCAAAGAAAATCAAATTACAAAAATTTGTCTATTGGATATTAGTAAAGATGGCCATTGATGTTGTATTATATAGGCTGAATAGTTACCTAAATTCTTGATTAAAATCAAACGGGGCTGAAGTTCTAACAGCATTAACTATAGAATCTGCCTTTAAATCTTCAAGGGTAAGATACGTCGCCCCGAGGGCTGTAGAGATCTTCTGTGCAAGCCCGAATTTTATCATGCTGCTTTCCGTGTCAATTACGGCAGACTGTATACCCTCCTCTCTTAACCTGGTGGCTACTGTAGTTATTTCCTGAAGAGGAGGTTCTCCATTCATACTGACATTTGCCCTACCATCAGAGATCAGGACCATAAAAGGGCAGGTATCAGGATCACGACGCAGTTCAGCTTTTATGACCTCATACCCTTTCGCAAGGCCCTTGGAAAGGGGAGTTTTTCCGCCCGTGGGCATCTCCTGAAGATACTTTTGAGCCAGTTCTATGCTGGAAGTAGGAGGCAGCAGAAGTTCTGCACTATCTCCTTTAAAAGCAATAAGCCCGACTTTGTCCCGTTTCTGGTAAGCATCCATAAGCATGGAAAGGACTGCCCCTTTGGAAGCAACCATCCTCTGCCTGGCTCCCATAGAACCGCTGGCATCCACAACAAAGAGAACAAGGTTACCGATCTTTTTCTCCCGGACCTTTTTTCTGAAATCGGATTCATGAATTATTATAGAATTTCCGTTCTTTTCCCGTGTAAGCTGATAAGGAGCAGCTGCCCTCAATGTGGCATCAAAAGCAAGGTCAGTGGTTTTTTCGTGAGGAATTGTACTCTTTATATACCTGCCCTGTCTGGAACTGGTAAGTGTTTTACTGCGCCTGCCTGATCCTTTTCGATTAGCCCTGAGAAACTCAGGGTTCAATTGTTTTATCTGATAGCTTTCCCCTATAGCAAAAACAGTTTCAGAGGAGGCATCAGGCTGCCCCTCAGATTGATTCGGTGTGTTTTCCGGCTGCTTTTCGGGCTGCTTTTCGGGATGCTCGTGAGGTTGTTCAGGATTTTCTTTACGTTCTTGCTTCTGCGGTTCCTGTTTATTTTTCTCTTTATCTTTCTGTTTTTCCCGGTGCTTTTCAATGCTTTCGTCCAGCTTATCCTGCTTGTCAGAATGATCGTCAAAAGGTTTTCTGCGCATACGGTGAGAAAGCACCAGTTCTGCAGCTTCTTTTACATCCTCTTCAAGAACCTCAGCCCTCCCATTGAAAGCTGCAAGCGTGATTGAGGTTTTCATCATTGTGATGTCTGCCCTGTGCCCGTCAACCCCCATATCAACACAGATCTGGCTAATCAACTCAAGCATGCTGTCTGAAATCCTGACTTCGGAAAGTAGTTCCTTCGCATTAAGAATCTGACTACTGAGCTCGGTTTCTGCAGCCTGCCAGCTGGCTGCAAAAGCCTCGGGGTCTGCCTCATAACTGAGCCTGTACTTTATAAGTTCAACTCTCCTGGACACGTCGCTGATGCCTTTTATATCCACACATAACCCGAAACGGTCCAGCAACTGAGGCCGCAGTTCTCCTTCTTCAGGGTTCATGGTGCCTACGAGCACAAAGTCTGCCGGATGCGAGAAGGAAATTCCTTCACGCTCAACCGTGTTTACCCCCATTGCTGCCGAGTCAAGGAGCACATCTACAAGATGGTCATCCAGAAGATTAATCTCATCCACGTACAGGATACCCCTGTGTGCCATTGCAAGTACCCCGGGCTCAAAGCGTTTTTCCCCTTTCTTGATAGCATGCTCTATATCAAGAGTCCCTACAACCCGGTCTTCAGTCGCACTTACAGGCAGGTCCACAACTTTCATTTTATCAGAAGAAATGCTAAGAATTCCGGATTTTACCTTCTTCAGGCATTCTTCACACATTGCATGCACATCATGAGGACTACAGCGGAATTTACAGCCTTCAACTACTTCGATTTCAGGCAGGAGATTGGCAAGAGCTCTGACTGCTGTTGACTTGGCAGTGCCTTTTTCACCTCTGATCAGAACCCCTCCAATCTTTGGATTTATTATATTCAGGATCAGAGCTTTTTTCATTCTTTTCTGTCCGACTATGGCAGTGAAAGGATAAACAGTAACTTTATGGGTTTTCATGATTTAACCTCAGTATATTTTTCAGTTTCCGATAAGATATTCTTCAACACTCATAACAGGGATAGACCACCTAGTGGTTGTAGGAAGAATGGAATCTACATTTTCCACCTTGTTCATGAAAGGGAAAAATATAACACTGCGACTCCCTCCTGTCGCCTTTTCAAAAGAACCGATGTAGATTTCTTCTGTGACTTCTATGTCCGGACCAAAATAGATAGGATTTTTATTTTCAAGCCGGATTTTAGGGGAGGTTTCAACAACAGTAAGTGCTCCGAACATTTCTCCAGCCTTTATTTCAACAACATTTTCAGAAAAGTGCAGAGGATATTTTAGACTTACACCTGAATTTTCGTTTCCTTTCAGGACATTATCCACATAGACGGAAAAGAGGGGGATTTCAATACCTTTTATGGTTTTGCTGTATAGGAGAGTATGTGTGCCTAGATCAGCTGATATTCCGGGAGAGATTATACTGGAGTAAACCGCAACATTATTTCTCAAAACAGTCAGGTAGACTTTATCCGACTTTATATCATCAATTTTAAGGGTGTATCCTTCTCCAAGGTCCCATTCCTCACCAGAATAGAGAAGTTTGCCATTGTCATCGTCCATAAGGATCTTTACAATTCCCTGATCGTGCCCAGGATATGCATATCTTTCACCATCCCATCCAAGCACAGAATATCCGCCATCAAACCAATTTTCCCCGTAACCCTTCATCTCCGGGTTCCTATATGGGACCCTGAAAGGCAAGGATTCGTAAACTAGGCCTCCTTCCGGAATCCGATCATTTTTGACATCAAGATTAAGTTCAAGTCTTTCTGTACTGAAGTTATGCTCTGGATCATAAAATAGCATGCCAAAAGAATCTGCTGTCCAGATGCAGGAACCAGGTGTAGAATCTGAAAGGTTTACAGTCAGGGATGTGCCTTTAATCTTATACGATTTAATAACGTCTTTAGTCATATTGTAAGAACATGCCTGATACACCTTATCAGCAACCTTGAAATCAATTAAACCATCGAGGATAGTGATATAATCCCCAGGCTGCATCCTTATAGGCATTCTGTTTTTCAATTCGATGTTTTTACCTGTAACTTCAGTGACTTCAAACTTGCCATACTGATCCCCAACCTTAATTTTAAAAGGCATATCTGAATACTGGTTTACGCTTTTAAGGCGCACAATTGGATCCTTGCTATAAAGAACCCGATTAAGAGTCCCTTCCAGAATTACATATTCAGTGCCGTCTATAACAGTCGTAAAATTGAACTTTGAACCTTCTTCGAGGGATTTGCTAGTAACAGGATGAGAGTTTCTCTGAAGCTCAAGGAGAGCAGAGCCCTCGTTTACCCCCTGGAGCACCAGTTTGTAGCCATTTCCAAGATCAAAATCATTCCCCTGCTGAAGGTCACGGCTCCCATAGCTAACCAGGCTTTCACTTAGCAACCCATCTTCAAGAACCTTATATTTTTTTCCAAAAAAAGCAGTTGAACCTGAAGTGATTTTTGAGGTATACGTTGCATTTCCCGAATCAATAAGCCCGTCTTCTGAAAAATAAAGGTCCAATGACTCATAATATGTGCCAGAAGAAGTTGAATAGTAAAACCCGGGACAATTTTCCCCATTAAGAATTATATGCTCTCCGGCTGAAATACTTAAGAGAGGGCCACGCTGATCGAGAGCACCATTCGCCGGAATGATGATAATTAAAAACATAAAGATAAGTAAAATAATATAAAAATTAAAGGGTATTTTATATAGTTTATCGTGATTAGTCATAAATGTAAAAAATATTGTAACAATATATAACAATTCCGTTTTTTAAAATAAATAGAAAAAAAGATATATTATTGAATATGGCACAGTATAAAAAACATATAGATAGATAAGGGCTATTTCGTATCATATTAAAAAGAAAAACAATTAACAATTGAGTACGTTGATTGCGAAATATAAAAAATATATCAGAAATAGATATCTTAGAAAGTGAAGAATATATAAAAGTAATAAAATGTTATCACATGGAATATTATTCAAATATGGTATTCATATTTTTAACCATATTAATACCAAGTAGAAGAAATAAAAAATAATTTCGAAACATTTATTAATTAATCCTCATACTACTCGATTATGTTTTCCAGAAAAACTATGGCATTCGGATTTGTAGTCTTGAGCCTTATAGGCTTGATAATTTATTCACAAATAATGCCAGATAAAATAACTGTGTATCAGGAAAACTTTGAAGATTGTAATTCTGAAGGAAATCTTCTAAGATGCAAAGACGGGGCACTTTATCTTAATACAGGGGACTCGGCACAGACAGGGGAAGGGGTTTGGAGTAAAAATGTGAGCTTATCTCCAGGAAAGATTACCTGGAACTGGGACGGACAGGATCTGGATAAGTTCAGTCTCTGGTTAAAAGTGACATTCAGTGATCATAAATCCATTTACTATGTCGCAGCAGGGAGCATGAATCCACAATCAGAAGGGGAATATTATCGAGACCAGGAAAACAGAAGGCGCTTTTCTCCATCAGTCATAATCTCGGGAACTCCAATGAGTACCGTCGAAAGAGACCTCTTTGAAGATTATGAAAAATACTGTGGCCCTGCAGAAAATATAAAGATTGAAAAGTTGAGTGCAGGGTTTAGAGATAACAGTACACAACATCAGAACATTTTGAGTATCTCAGACCTGAAGATATACGAAAAGTAATAAAAAGTTATCATAGGAGTCTGAAAATGAAAAAGAGTAATGTTGTGCTGATAATTATATTTTCATTTATTTTTCTGGTCTGTTCAGGATGCATATCTTCACATATCACAGCTTCAGATGAAGAAGGAAATTACAGTGAAGAAATAAAGGGAAATAACAATGAAGAAATAAAGGGAAATAACAATGAAAAAATAAAAGGAAATAACAATGAAAAAATAAAGGGAAATAACAATGAAGAAATCCAAAGAAGTGAGATAGGTCAGGCAAGCGATCAATTTGGCCAGGAAAGCATAACTTCTTCTGAAAAAACTTCTCCTTACCTTTACTGGGAATTTGATCTTGGGGATATAAATCCGGAAAACCTCAGTGAAGGCAGATCGAATATCAAGGACTGTGTGGTCCTCTCCCAGGATGGAAAGTATGCAGCTGTTGGGACAGGGGAAACCCTGACAGTTCTTGATGTGCCAGACAAAAATGTGCTCTGGAAAAAGACCTTAAGAGGAAATGTTTCTGATATTTTATTTTCAAAAGATGGAAAGTACCTGCTCGTGGGGGAAAGAAGTGTTGATGGATACATTTATTCCCTGGATGCTGGCACAGGAGATGAAATTCACAGCTATAGAAGCGCGGATGATCTCGGGACCAGTGAGAGCCCAAAATATCAGCCCTGTGTATACAAAATAACGGCTGCCAACAATTCCATATATATTGCAGCAGGCAGATACTGGAAAGCTTCAGGATATGGGCTGGCTTCAAGAGTATACAGGTTTAGCCCGGATGGCACTCTTTCCTGGAAACTGCCTGAAACCAAAAACTATGCCCAGAGTATAAACTGGATTGATTCTAGCCTTGATGGAAAAAATGTGGTTTTTTCAACTGGGGACTGGACAAATTCCCTCGAACTGGATGCAGTAGTTTATTCTGTGAATGAAAACGGAGGACTTCGCTGGAAATACGATATCCCGCCCCTCAAACCCTACTTCGTTTCGGCTGCCATCTGGCACGGGCTTGATGTCTCAGATGACGGGTCTATGGTAACTGCCTATACAGGAGACGGAAGAAAATATCTGTTTTATGATTCCAGGATGAAGAAAGCCGGGGATGGCAACTCAGAATGGAACTCTAAAAAATGGCAGTCCAATGTGACAGTTCCAGAGAAGATAGTGGGAAGCTACATCTATACCTATGGGGAAGAAGCAAAAATTTCCAGTAAGAATGAGACCCTTTACCTTACAGGAGTCACACTTCCTGCCTACTATCCAGATGGCGTACCGATGGCACACCCCCTTGAGAATTCTCTCGTATCATGTGAAGCCGAGACAGGAGATACTTTGTGGACCTATAACCTTGGGGGACGATGTACAGGGATTTTCTTTTCTCCGGATATGAGGTTCTTTGTCCTGCCAGTCGGAAAAGATTCGTCCTCAGGGAATTCCTATGTCCACGGAATTCATGTTTTTGACAACCAGAAATCCGGAAATGGGAATTCAAGGCTGGTCTGGAAATTCAATACCAAAGGCATTGTTGTGGACGCCGCGATTTCTTCCGACTGCACAGTTGCCGCAGTTGAAGCTCCTATAAAGCTTGAAAATGGGGATGTAACTGGAAAACACAGGTTAATAATTGTCAGGTGAGAGCATGAAATGGAGAATTTTGATAGTTCTGCTTACTCTAACTTTAATCACTGCCGGATGCACTGAAAAAAGCCAGGAATCTGAGAATATTAAAGTTGCTCAGGATTTAGAAGATGTTCAGGGCACACAGGAGAGAAGTAATTTCAAAGCCGGGGCACCCATAGATTCCATAGTATTTTCGAGGACCGGAGCTCTGGTTACTCTAATAGAAGAGACAAATATAGCCCAAGTAAAAATTTCTTCTGCCAATGACTTGATAGACTCGATAGACATTGAAAAAACGGAGAAAGAAATATTTGCAGCTTTTGACTGGGAACCTGAAACTCAATACGAGTTTGAAGTGATAACCGATGAGGGGGCAACAAGTGCCCTGAAAGTGTATGCTCCTGGAAAACCTGCTTTGAAAGAGGAATACTCTATAGAACTTGAGGCCGTAACTCCCGGACCTATCGAAAAGACCTCAGCGAATATAAAAGGTGTAACCAGAATTTCCTCGGACAGCAAGCATCTCGCTATTGGAACCAATGGAGGGTCTCTAAAACTTATAGAACTTGCAACAGGCAAAAAGGTTTGGGAAAAACAGCTTGTTAAAGGGATAGCCGACGCAAGAATTGCGGATATAGAATTTTCCGAGGACGGAAAACGCCTGATTGTGGGGGAAGAAAGCCCCGATGCTTTTATCTATTGTTTTGATTTAAATGGCACTGAGATCTGGAAATTCGGTGCAGGTACAGACCTGGGCTCAGACCTTGGCCACATGCCGTCTATGAAAAAAGTAAAACTGGATTCAAAAGGTAACACTTATGTTGCTGCCAGCAGAGGCTGCGGCTACATAGGGGAGAAATATAAGTACCTGAGCAGGATTTATTCTTTTGACCCCGAAGGCAACATGCGCTGGAAATTCCCAGAATCCGAACTAATGGACTCTGGAGTTGCATGGATAGACACCACTCCTGACGGAAAATACTCTGTTTTCGGCACTTCCTGTTTTACAAAAGCCGACAAATGGAAAGATGGAACCGTACATGTTCTGGATGGAAACACAGGAAAAGAGAACTGGGAATATTCAATCCCACCCCTTGAGCCATTTTTTGACTATACCGCAATATGGTACAGCACCCAGATTACTCCTGATGGGGAAAAATTAATAACAATGACCAGCGATGGGCGAGCCTTTTTATTTGATAATTCCAGGATAGTGGAAACCGGTGTCCCGGAAGTAAAATGGCAGGAAAACATTTCGACCCCGATAATAGTAAGCGGAGTCCCTATTTACGGCAGCGCGAATTATGCCTATATTATCGACAATACCCTGATCTTCTCAATCGGAAGTACTTTCTCAAGAGACAAGAACAAAAATGCTCCTATAGAGCATCCCAGCGGAAATACCTTCTTTGCCTATGATATTGAGGGTAACCTGCTGTGGAAATGGAGACTGGACGGTTATGCAGGGGAATGTGCACAGAATGATCGATATCTTGTGATTCCCATAGCCCAGAATCTGGTAACCGAGGACAGAAATGTTCACGGGGTCTATGTCTTTGACGTATCAAAAAGCGGAGGCTCAAGCTCCAAACTTGTCCAGATATACAACACCAAAGGAATCACAGTATCTGCTGACATCTCCCCAGATGGCAAGTATATTGCAGCCTTAGAAGCTCCTGCAAGGCTTGATGACGGCACAGTGCTCGGAGAATATAAAGTGCATATTCTTACATAAGAGGAGAAAAACATGAAAATTGTTTCAATAACCTGGAATTCCTACATTCCAACTCTCCTCAAAGCAGCGGAAGACCTTGGCATAGAGCTTGATGCCTATTACTCAAAGCTTCTGGAAGAAGATCCGGAAGAAGTTGAGAAGGTGCTTTCTGCATGTGAACATGCTGATGCCATCTTCCTGTACTATATAGCAAATCCTTTCTGGGAAGAATTCTATGAAAAACTTGAGCCAATAAAAAAGAGGGTACCTGTTATCTGTGTAGGGAGTGATCCCTTATCATTTACCCTCTCTTCGGTGAAACTTGAGATTGCAGCTACATGCTTTTCTTATATAATCTATGGAGGACAGGAAAACTTTGGCAATATGCTGCGCTATCTCTTAAAGGAAGTTTTTGGATCTGAGATAGAAGCAAAACCTCCAGAAAAAATCCCATGGGACGGGTTATATCACCCGGATGCAAAGGAAATATTCTCAGATCTTAAAGGGTATCTTAACTGGTACGGGCCTTTGAAAGATAAAACCGTGGGTTTGCTCATCTCCAGGACTTCCTGGGTAAACAATGAACTTGAGATAGAAAAGGCTCTGATAAGAGAGTTAGAAAAGCTCAACCTATCCATTATCCCTGTTTTTGCATATTCATTGAAAGACGAAGAACTTGGGAGCAGGGGCATGAATGAAGTTATAGAGGACTATTTTATAGAAAACGGCAGCCCAGTTATAGATTGTCTCGTAAAACTTTCTCCGTTCTTTATCGCAAGCAGTAAAACCCAGGAAAGAGATGCGTCATGTGCGGCAAAAGGCATAGAAGTTCTGAGAAAACTTGACGTCCCTGTTTTCCAGCCTGTAATTTCACATTATATGACTGTTGAACAATGGCAGGAATCAATGGGATTAAGCACTGAGATCGGATGGAGTGTAGCTCTCCCTGAGTTTGAGGGTGGAATTGAGCCCATCATGATAGGAGCAGGCAAAATAGAAGGAAACTATATGGGGCGTTTTCCTATCGAGGACCGCTGCTCAAAACTTGCATTCAAAATTTTGAAATGGACCGAACTCAGGAAAAAACCGGCCAGCCAGAGAAAAGTCGCCTTCATCCTGCACAACAGGCCCTGCACAGGTGTCGAAGGTTCTGTAGGTGATGCTGCAAATCTTGATTCTCTCGAAAGCCTGGCAAGAATACTGAACCGAATGCAAGAAGCAGGCTATGCCATCAATCCCCCTGAAGATGGAAAAGCCCTTATTGAAACCATTCTTAAGAAAAAAGCAATTTCCGAGTTCAGGTGGACTCCAATTAACGAGATCGTAAAGAATGGCGGGGCCCTCGCTTTTGTGGAAAAAGAAGAATACGAGAAATTTTTCAACACCCTGAGTCCGAAAGTAAGGCAAAGAGTGATTGAAGGCTGGGGAAACCCTCCAGGGGAAGAGGTAAACGGCATTCCTGCTGCAATGGTTTATGATAACAAAATCGTTGTCACAGGAGTGCAGTATGGAAATGCTGTGGTCTGCGTGCAGCCAAAACGAGGATGTGCAGGTGCCAGATGTGACGGAAAAGTCTGCAAGATCCTTCATGACCCTGAAATTCCACCAACTCATCAGTACCTTGCAACCTACAGGTATCTTGAAAATACTTTTGGAGCCGATGTACTCGTACATGTGGGAACCCACGGAAACCTTGAGTTCCTGCCCGGGAAAGGCGTGGGGCTTTCAGCAGACTGTTATCCTGACATAAGTATAGGGACAATTCCCCACCTCTATATCTACAATTCTGACAACCCCCCAGAAGGTACCATTGCCAAACGCCGAAGCCTTGCTTGCCTGATAGACCATATGCAGACCGTCATGACCTCAGGAGGGCTTTA
Organism: Methanosarcina sp. UBA402; assembly: GCA_002509325.1. GTDB lineage: Archaea > Halobacteriota > Methanosarcinia > Methanosarcinales > Methanosarcinaceae > Methanosarcina. The sequence goes on from DADO01000211.1 coordinate 10,170, forward strand.
TGAAAACCTGGCCGAACTTGACAGGCTGCTTGGGGAATACGAACAGGTGAAACACGATAAGGGAAGGGAGCATGCCTTAAAGCACCTGATCCTTGACGAGATCAAAAAATCGAACCTGGATTCCGAGATAAAAGCCGGTCATGAGACCCCTTTTGAAGAAATAATAAGAAAAGCGCATGAAGTTCTTGGAAGGATAAGAAACAGCCAGATCCACAATGGGATGCACATCTTCGGACAGATCCCTGAAGGCGAGAAAAAAGTCGAATTTATAAACTCGATTTTAAGGTATGATGACCAGGAAAGTGTGGGGAATAAAATTTCGATTCGAAGGTTGATTGCAGGACTTCTGGAACTTGACCTGGATGAACTGATCTCTGACCAGAGCCGGATTTCCGAAAACGGAAAATCAAATGGGCAGAGGCTTGAAGAAGTTGATTCCCTTTCTAAAGACTTTATCAGGGTGTTTATAAATTCCCCGGAAAATGAGCCAGCCCAGATAATCAAAGAGATTTTTGAAGGAATAAGCCTTGAAGACCAGAAAATAAAAGGAAAAAGTTTTGAAGACCCGGAAATTAAAAACCTGAATATAAATTCCGAACTTCTTCAGGATGCTGCTTCGGTCTGCAGCAGGATCCTTGACCTTGAATCCAGAATAGACGATTCTCTGGAAATTGAAGCTCTTTTACACGGCTTTGAAGGAGGGTATATCCCTGCTGGCCCTTCAGGCCTTATCATGCGTGGAAGAGATGATGTGCTGCCAACAGGCAGGAATTTTTATTCACTTGACCCGAAAAGGATCCCTACAAAAGCTGCCTGGAGAGTGGGACAGCAACTCTCAGGGGTGCTGATTGATAAGCACATGAAAGATGAAGGACGCTGCCCTGAGAATGTGGGATTTTACTGGATGGCAAACGATGTAATGTGGGCCGACGGAGAAGGAATGGCCCAGATTATGAGCTTGCTTGGGGTTGAACCGGTCTGGCTTAGCAATGGGCACCTTAAGGGGTTCTCTGTTATTCCCCTTGAAGAATTGGGCAGGCCCAGAATTGATGTTACTATAAGAATTTCAGGAATCCTGAGGGATAATTTTCCAAACTGCCTTGAGGTTATAGACGAAGCAATCCAGGCTGTGGCTTCTCTTGATGAACCAGAGGACATGAATTATCCAAGAAAACACAGCCTTAGGATGATTGAAGAAGGATCTGACCCAAGAGATGCTACCTTAAGGCTTTTTTCAAGCAAACCCGGAACTTATTCGGCCGGGGTCCAGCTCGCAGTCTATGCGAGTGCCTGGAAAGATGAAAAAGACCTGGCAGATATCTTCCTTTACTGGAACGGGTATGCCTATGGAAAAGATGTACAAGGCAAGGAAGCCCACACCCAGCTTGCCTCAAGCCTTAAAACTGTTGATGCTACTTTCAATAAAGTGGTAAGTGATGAGTACGACCTCCTAGGCTGCTGCTGTTACTTTGGAGTCCATGGAGGCCTTACTGCTGCTGCCAAGCAGGCTTCCGGAAGGGATGTAAGAGTCTACTTTGGAGACACAAGAGAGCCCCAGCATGTTGAAATCCGGGACATGGCTGACGAACTGCGGAGGGTGGTAAGGACCAGGCTCCTAAATCCCAGGTGGATCGAAGGCATGAAACAGCATGGATATAAGGGTGCACAGGACATTTCAAAAAGAGTCGGAAGGGTCTATGGCTGGGAGGCTTCCACCCAGGAAGTAGATGACTGGATTTTTGATGATATTACAAAGGCTTTCGTGCTTGATGAAGAAATGCGCCGCTTCTTTGAAGAGAACAATCCCTATGCCCTTGAAGAAATGTCCAGAAGGCTTCTTGAAGCGCAGTCAAGAGGGCTCTGGAACCCTGACCCCGAGCTTCTTGAAGAGCTGAAAAAGTCCTACCTCGAGATAGAGAGCTGGATGGAAGAGCTGGCAGGAGAAGGAGAGTTTCAGGGTGGGGCTGTTGACATTATCAGTTTCGAAGATGTACCAGACTGGAACGCGAAAATGCAGGAAATTCGAAAAAAATTCAAATAAGAAAAAAGGTAGCGGAATGAAAAACATAGCTATTCTCCTCCTTGCACTTTTGCTGATTGTACAGCCCGCTGCTGCACTGATTCCGGAGGAGGACTTCAAACCTGAAGATATGACCACATTCATAATTCAGGTACCCCATGGGGTAGAAGGGAACGGCCTGGCAGTCGGGGATAGTACCCTCACTGCATATCTTTTTTTTGAAAGCTATTATGACGGCAGTATGAATGTGACAGTGGAGCTCGGTTTACCAGAGGGTTTTGTGCTTCATGATACTCCAATCCATTCATTTTCACTTCAGACCGAGTATGATGACTGGTACAGGCTTGTTGAATTTTATATACCTCCTGATATGCCCTGTGGAGTCTACACCATAACTGTAAAGGCAGTGGTTGATGTTGAGGGAACAAAACATACTATTGTGCGTACGTCCCAGCTCAATGTTGCTTCAAAAGAAGAAGTCACAAATGAAATTTCAGTATCTCAGCTTATAGTACCCTCAGATGAAGACGGATATGGAGATCCCAGGCATCCCTCCAATACCCTGGTAGTCCAGGAAACTTCTCCTAAACTCAAAAAGCTGCTGAAGGTTACAGACCTCAAGATCGATAAAGAGGATCTCATTTCAACTTTCATAGGGGTAGAGCTTACCAATACCGGAAACAGCACAATTCCTGTAATAGTCACATATGATATTCTTGACATAAAAACCGGTGAACCTGTAAAAGCGCTTAAACCCGATATTATGGGAATGAATGCAGACACGGTGTGTTATGCCGCTTCAACCCTTTCTCCAGGTTCAAGTTCGCTAATAAGCCTTCCTGTCTATATCTCTCAGGATGCTATGGGAGGAGACTACCTCCTCAGGGTTAAAGTAAAACTTATAGGCAGCGACTGGATTGCAGTAACAAAGGATCAGAAAATTACTGCAATTTCAAGGAAATGGGGGGCTATAATAACTACGTTTACTGCCTCTTTACTCGGAATTGCTGCTTTGGGCTTTTTTTTCTCAAGACCCAGGAAGATAATGGACAGGTTTAAAACCCGTAACCTTGTGTTGATTGCCCTTTTTGGCACGGTTTCTTTTGCAGCAATAAACCTGCCAATGACCATCCTGTGGGAGTTATCCCATGCAATTTTTGGGCCCTTCAGTTTCCTGTTCACAGGACTCTTCAATGAAATTCTCCTTTACATGCTCATTGCCTCTCTTGTGGTCCTGATCCCAAAACCTGGAGTCATAGGTCTTTTTATGATGGTCAGGTTTCTACTTGGAGGATTCATAACAGGCAGTTTCACCCCTATAATTTTCATAACACTGTCCGTTAACGCGATACTTCTGGAGCTTATGCTGTACGCTGGAGGTATAACAGGTAAAAATCCAGCTCCAGAAAACAGGTTCAGGATGGGAATTATTTGCGGATTTGCTGACATGGTCAGTGGGTATGTATCCTTCAATGTCTGGATGGTCCTCTATCGACTTTTCTACAGCGACTGGTACATAACCGCAAATATCCTGATCGACGGGTTCCTCTACACTTTCATAGGAGCCTGGTTTGGGGTAAGCCTTGGAAATAGACTGAAAAAGGTGGCAGAATGATAGAAATCAAAGACCTGTGGTACACCTATCCAGGAAGATCGGAGCCAACTTTAAAGGGAATCAACCTCACGGTAGAAAAAGGAGAATTTGTTCTCCTCACAGGACCTACAGGGTGTGGAAAAAGTACTTTATTAAAGACCTTAAACGGGATAATTCCTCATGAATCTGGAGGAATATTTTCAGGTAGTGTAAAAGTCAAAGGGCTGGAAACTGTAGATTCAAACCAGATGGAAATCTCGAAAGAGGTAGGCCTTGTATTCCAGAATCCCGATGACCAGATTTTTTCTACAACTGTTGAGGACGAAGTAGCCTTTGGGCCTGAAAATCTCTGCTTTGAACCAAAAGAAATAGATAGAAAGATAGGAGAAGCCTTGGAAATAGTAGGAATGGCCGATCACAGGCTGGCTTCCACAAATGCACTTTCTGGAGGACAGAAACAGAGAATCTGTATTGCGAGCATGCTTGCAATGATGCCTGAAATCCTTGCTATGGATGAACCTGTAAGCCAGATGGACCCTATGGGTACGCGTGAAGTCCTGAATACCGTAAGAGAACTTAACAGGAAACTGAAAACGACTATTCTGCTGGTCGAACACAGGCTGCATGAGCTTGCATCTTTTGTAGATAGGATTGTCATAATGGATGACGGAAAAATAATCTTTGATCAGCCAGCCTCAAAAGCTTTTGATTATCTTGAGGTTTTTTACAGGCTGGGGCTTCGAATTCCCGAGCCAGTTGAACTCTGCCATAGCCTGGGAATCAAAGCCAGTCCATTGAGCGTCAAAGGAGCTATTGCTGTACTGAACAGGGAAAACTTTAAAGAAAATATTAAAGATCCTCAGAACATTCTGAATGTTGAAGAAATTCCTTCTATACATGCGTTAGATAATCTCTCTACGCATGTAGTAGATAACCATTCTATATATGAAATAAAAACACCTTCTAAACCTGCATTAGATAACTCCCCTATAATTTCTATTCAGGATTTATGGTCCGGTTATGAGAAAAACAAGATGGTACTGAAAGGGATAAATCTGGAAATCAATAAAGGGGAGAGAGTTGCGATTATGGGCACAAACGGCTCAGGAAAATCAACCTTGCTTTTACACCTTGCAGCCATTCTCAAGCCACATAAAGGAAATGTGAAGGTTTTTGGAGAGGATACAAGGCCCAAAAATCCATATTCCTTTGCAGGCAGGGTCGGATTCGTATTTCAGAACCCTGATCTTATGCTCTTCTGTGATTCGGCTGAAGAAGAAGCAAGGTTTGGGCCTGTTCAGTTAAAATACAACGATATTGAGGAAAGGGTAAGAGAATCTCTTGAAGCCATGTCAATTCTGCATCTCAAGCATGACCACCCTCAGGCCCTGAGCAGGGGACAGAGGCTCAGGACAGCCGTTGCCTCTGTGCTGTCTATAAATCCAGAAATTATTCTTCTTGATGAACCCACAACAGGGCAGGACAGAGTAAATATAGAACAGATGATGGATTTTTTTAAAAATAACAATTCGACAATGGTTTTTTGTACACATGATATCGAGGTTGCTATGTCCTATGCCACAAGGATCCTGGTGATGAACGAGGGGCAGATTATAGCAGACGGGAAAGGAAAAGAAGTTATAAAAGACGTTGAAAGTCTCAGAAAAGCGTCCCTTACTCAACCTCCGGTTGTTAAGATTGCTAACCATCTTGGCATAGATGCTTTTTCCGTTAAAGAGCTTGTAGAAATGCTTACCTGCAGGAATCCTGAAGCGATGAAATGTTGAAAGTGATATTCTGGATGATAGCATGATAGCAAGCCTTTTAAAAAAAGGCTTGAGTGAAAAGTGCTGAAGGGATATACCGGTTGATAGTATGATAGGCGCCAGATCAATTGCAGAACCAACAATTAAAGATACAGTAATTCACAGAATTGACCCAAGGGCAAAGATCCTTATTCTAATTTCTACCGCTTTTATCGCAGTTGCCCTTGATAATCCAAAAACTATGTTTTTGTTGTTTCTGACCGTACTTTTCGGATTTGCACTTGCAAGAATGCCGGCAATAAAAATAAAAACTCTGGCTTTGTTACTTGTATTTTTGATCTGGGGAACTATTTATTCTCAGGCTCTTTTTTATTCTCAACTTCCAAGAACTGTAATTTTTACAATAATAAGTCCTGATTTTCCGGTTCTTGGCTGGCTGACCAATGGAGGATTGTTCGTATACGAGGAAGGGCTCCATCACGGGGCAATTCAGGGTTTGAGGTCAGCTTCAATCCTTTCTCTTGGATTATTGATGTGCTGGACTACAGATTCAAGGGATATGTTAAACGGGATGGTGGGACTCAAAGTTCCCTACAGTGTAGCTTTTATGGTGGTCACAGCAGTCAGGTTCCTGCCAATAATAATCACTGAGATAGCGACAGTAGTTACAGTTCAAAGGTTAAGAGGGTTTAATCCGAAGAGAATTGGATCAGGAATGATTAAAACATTACTTAATATATTGACTCCAACTCTTGCAAACTGTGTAAGACGAACCGGCACTCTCGCGGTTTCGATTCAAAGCAGAGCATTCAGGTCGAACCTTAACAGGACATATCTCAAAAAGCTGAAGTTTTCGGATGCTGATAAAATAGTGATTGTTGTCTTTGTTTTTACAGCCACAAGTATTGTTATCATAAAATTTCTTTACAGTATGTACACAAGCGGAATTTATTATACCTCAGGTTTAAGGCCTGTTTATGCAATTGCAAGGGGATACCTGTGATAGAGATAAGGAAATTATCCAGATCCTTTGGAAACCTGATCGCGGTTAATAATCTCGATCTTAGTGTTGGAAACGAGATTTTCGGGCTTCTTGGCCCAAATGGGGCAGGCAAAAGTACGACAGTTATGATGCTTACAACTCTGCTAAAGCCCACAAGCGGCACTGCAAAAGTCTGCGGGTACGATGTAGTAAAAGAGTCAAAAAAAGTGAGGTCAAAGATAAGCTATGTGCCCCAGGATATGGCAGTTGACCGAAAACTCACAGGCAGGGAAAATGTACAGCTTTATGCAAAACTTTACGGAATCCCTAACAGAAATTTAAAGGTAGAAGAAGTACTTGAAATGATGGGGCTTTCAGACCGTGCCAGTGATCTTGTTGCAACATATTCGGGAGGAATGAGACGGCGCCTTGAACTTGCTCAGGCACTTATTCATGAACCTGAGGTTCTGTTTCTGGACGAGCCCACCCTTGGGCTGGACGTGAGCGGCAGAAAAAAAATCTGGGAACACATCAGTATGCTTAAAGCCGAAGGCATGACCATATTCATGACTACTCATTATCTTGAAGAGGCAGAGAAGTACTGCGACAGGGTTGCTATTATTGATAAAGGTATAATCACAGCTGTTGGATCGCCTGAAAACCTGATAAATTCCATAGGAGAGGATGCCTCTCTTAATGATGTATTTCTTGAGAAAGTTAAAACCCCTGAAGAGCAGGTAAGTTTCAATTCAACCCAGTTTAGAAACCTTTTGAGGAGAAGATAATGAGAGCATTGTTCTACTATTTTGAAAGAGACCTTGTAAAATGGCTCAGAGGAAGAGTTACAGTTGTCTCTTCACTTGTAATGCCTGCAACCTGGCTGGTATTTGTTGGGCTTGCCCTGCCCACAAAGTTTACTGATAATTATCTTGCTTTCATCACGCCTGGAATCCTTGTTATGACAACACTTTTCTCCTCTCTCCAGGGAGGAACTCTTATGATTTTTGATAAAATACTGGGATTTTTGAATAAATTTCTCGCCATGCCCTCTCCACGGGAAAGCATACTGTATGGAAAAATCCTTTTTATCAGTGTGAGAGGGCTGCTGCAGGCAACTGTGATCCTTTTGATAGCCACGCTTCTTGGAGTAAGGGTATTTAACCCCGTGAGTATAATTTTGATATATCTTACACTGTTCTTGTTTTCGGTGTTTTTCTCTGCTTTATCAACTATGATAGGGCTGCATTTAAGTGATCATGATAGCTATTCGGCTGTGAACAGCATGATCAGCATGCCTTTATTCTTCACCAGCAGTGCGCTCATGCCCTATGAGGTTATGCCTTCCTGGCTGAGTACATTGGCAAAGCTTAATCCCGTAAGTTATGCAATAGACAGCATAAGGGTGCTATTTGAAGGAGGAATGCCTGTTCATGGGCTTATAGGCCTTGCAATAGGAGCTGGAATCATGGTACTCCTCGGAACATATCAGTTCCGGAAGGCCTTTGTATAAAAATAAGAAGAAAAGAGAAATAAAGTAGAGAAATAA
>DADO01000082.1:0-4769 GCA_002509325.1 Methanosarcina sp. UBA402
GTATGCTTCTGTCAAACTAAGGATCCAATATAATGAATGATTATTCAACTTATTAGATGATTCTGGACATAAATCCAATTCCCTGCTGGACATATTCTATACATCCCAAAGTAACAGAGTTGAGGGGTTTGTTTTAATTATTTGTGTTCCGGCGCTTTCACCGGCTGTAAAGCAGCCGGCCTTTTGTGAAAAACAGAAAAGAAAGAGATTAAAATTTAAAAAACAGCAATAACCTTATCATTTTTTCCCGCCCTTCTCTCTCCTCTTTTATCCTCTAAAGTAAAACCTCAGCCGTCTCATATCCCCTGCCTTCTTTTCTTGCAATCTCAACCTCTGTCTCAACAAGTTCTCCTGAAAAAGCCTTTGCAAGGATGGATTGCATTATTTTTTTCTATTTTTTCTCTTGCCGCTACAACTTTTGCTTCTGCCATTAAGGAAAAGCCGCTTTGCTTCGTAAGCGGGACATGAACATCCTGGGTACAGCAATATAGCTGCACTTTTATCAAATTCAAGTTTAATTTTTTCAAACGCACACTTTTATATATCTCTAAATTTACCTTCTGCCATGAGCAGCGGTAAGATAAGAGCAAACATTAAAGAAGGGATGAATGTAGGGATTGTCTTAAAACAAGACCAGAGAACCGGAAAAATTACACGGGGCGTTGTAAAACGAATATTAACCAACTCTTCAACTCATCCGCATGGAATAAAAGTCCAATTAATAGATGGCCAGGTTGGAAGAGTTAAGGAAATCTATTCAAAAATTGAAAAGTAAGTCTTCTTTCAAAGAAACGGCGTTTCTTTCTTTATTTATTTTCTTTCTTTTTTTATTTTAGATATCACATTCTGCTTCAGGCTGATTCCAGCTGGCTTATTCATGATTCTTTACGTAGATTTGAGGCCGTAGATTGACAGCAGAGTCTATTGAGATAGATATATTGATTTATTTATCATCTTCAATAATTTTAACAGATATATTCGAGAATAAAAGGATGAACAATAATTTAAAACCTTTATTTGCGTTTAAAGGCTCTTTTTTAATTAAAATGCGAGTTCTTGTATATTATCTTTTAATTTTAAATTTCCTCCATTTTATATAAAGGGAAATAAAGTATCATCAAGTTTTAAAACCCGTGGTAAAGAGCAATTCATAGACTATTGAAAAAAGTATATTTATATTCTAATTTTACAATTGAGATTTATTCCCAGCGCGCTTCCTAAAAAGTTAAGTCAAAAAATGGGAAGCGATAAAAGGGGATTTAAAGATCTTTACAATTTGAAGGAAAAAAGGTCTTAAAAAGTGAGAAGGAAAGTGCATTGCGCATCTGCTGCATTTAAAACAATGTCGCTTACTCTGACTCCTTCCAGAGTCACGGCAGCAGAAATCGTTAACAAAGTCAGACATACAAGAACAGGCTGCTGGAATAAAAAATCTGAATGCAGCGAGCGGTAGCAAAATGATATCAAATGCCGTAAAGTAAGGGTTTATTCCTTCCACTGAAGAATCTTTCAGGCAATCCCCGAGGGCGGTTTCAGGGGCTGCCTGAAATATCTTTTTTGTATTTAAGTCAGTGTTTTCTCTCCAAAAAATGCTTGCAGGCTGAAATAGCTATTTTCAGGTCATTCTGTCACTGAGATTGAGCCCGATTACTCCTACTACGACAACAAAGAGAGAAATCACTTTCAGAAAATTGACGGGTTCCCTGAACCAGTAAATCCCGACAACAGTGATGAGAGCGGTTCCGAGTCCTGCCCAGATTGCGTATGCAATGCTTACATCTATACCTTTAAGAGCCAGAGTAAAAAAGAAAAAACTGATCCCATAAAAAACGAAGATCAAAATTGAAGGAAGAAATCTTGAAAACCCCTGGGAAAGCTTCATACATGTAGTACCACAGACCTCGAATACAATTGCCAGCAAAAGCAGGTAGTAAGAATTCATCAGTTTATTATTTTTAGTCTTATTATTTTAATTCTCTCTTCAGTAATTATTTGCTATTTACTTTTGAGCCTTCCTAACACCCTTTTCTTAATAATTTTTACTGTCAGCTAAAATCCAGAATCAATACATATAAGAGGAAACCTGCCAGATTGAGATATTGTAGATAAGGAATATTGCAAATAGGAAGGCGTTAGAGCAGAAGTTGGTGGGAATTCTTGAGTAAGCAGCCAGAGATACACAGTAAAACTTTCAGTCAGATATCGGATGAGAGAATAAAAGCTACAAAACAGCTTGGATCCCTTTTTGAGGCTTTACATGATCGAATGCAGGCTTTTGAAGACCTTTTAAGGCTTTGTTCTGACGGAGACGATGCAGTTCGGGTAGAAGCTGTGAATTCCCTTGTAACGGTTTTTCCGAATGCGCCAGATAGGGAGCTTGTGTGGGATAAATTTCTTAATCTGACAGCTTATCCAGAAGAATCGGTAATGACGGCTGCAGCCAACGCTCTGGTCAGCGTTTTTACTCTCATGCCGGACAAAAGCAAGGCATGGAAGGACCTTGCCGGGCTGATAAACTCTAGGTCAAGCATGGAAGATGTGAAGAGGGAAATCGTCAGCTCGCTTTATTATATAATAAAGGGAAATCCTGATAAACAGCAGGTGTGGAGAGACCTGCTCGAGATGGCAGCTTCTGAGTATTCCTATGTGCGGGAGAAGTCGGCTTCGCTTTTAAACCTTGTCTTTCCGGAACTGGCAGATGAGGAAAAAGAAGAAGCCTGGAATGAGGCATTGAAGCTGGCTACCGAATCTGCCGATGAGAAGGTCAGGGAGCAAGCTGCACTAGTTTCTGGAATTGCCTATGCGCAGATGCAGGAAGAGAAGAAAGATGAAACTAGAGAATGTAACTCCAGAGAGCTAGATAAGCCATGGGAGAAATGCAAATTTGTAGAAAAAATTAAACCTTGGGAAAAAAGCGAATCAAAAGAAATTTGCAAATTTGGGGAAAATGGCGAATTCAAAGAAAATAACGAATTCGGAGAAAATGGCAAATCAGGAGAACAAATTAAACCTGAGATAAAAAGTAAATCTGAAATAAAAAGTAAGCCTGAAATCGATTATGAATCTGTGCTAGAAAAGGATATATTTCTCCGGAAGGATGCAGTTAATTTACTAAGTTCTGGCTTTTCTGAGGAAAAAGAAGAATCTGATAATCTGCAGATTAAAGAAAAAGATCATAAAAAGCCTGCATCTGACCTTTCTGGGCTTAAAATTAACAATAAGGGATACGTACGAAAAAAAGATATCACAGATTTGTTTGCCAGGTCAGGTTCTGGTCTTCCGGACAAAGATATTATACATAAGCTCATTAACCTGAGTTCGGACTCGGATTTCCAGAGGCGAAGAAGCTCAATAGAAGCTCTTCTTGCTGCTTATTCCCGATATACCGGCAAAACACAGGATATCTGGAACGAACTTCTTAACCTTACCAGGGATGAGGATACAGGCACCAGAAAGGATGCTGCAGATCTGCTTTCTGATGTTTTTCCAGCAATTGTGAATAAATCCACAGCTTTTTTTGACCTTGTCAAGCTTACTGAAAGCCAGGACGTCCAGCTTCGAAAGAGAGCGGCAGAACTTCTTGCTGATGCTTTTGCTTATTCTGAAAATAAACAGGTAGCCTGGAACGAACTTGTAAGGCTTGCGTCGGTTGAAGACCGGGAAGTCCGAAAAGGAGCTGTTCTTGCCCTGTCTTCGGGATATATAGAGGTTCCCGATAAGGAAAAAGCCTGGAAGGATCTGTTCAGGCTTTCCGACCATACCGACAGTTTTGTGCAAAGGGTAGCAACACAGGCGCTTGGATCTGCTTTTTTCTATGTGCCGGACAAAACCCAGGCCTGGAGAGACTTGCAGGCGCTTACTGACAATCCGTACGTTTATGTTCGAAGATATGCTTTCCGTTCGCTTGGAAAAGCTTCTCTCTGGAGGGCGCTAAGGGCGGAAAACGAAGCAACTTACATTTTCGGGCTAAAAGAAGCAGTCAACTATTTTAAAGAAGCATCTGAAGCCTCTGTTGGCTTCCATATCCCCGAATTCTATTACCCTTTCTATCAAGCCCTGTTATTCATTCTTTTCAGTGACAGACCTGGCATAGCAAAACTCGAAAGTGAGCGATACCTTTCGAAAATGATCGATGAAGTCAGAGAGGAGGATGAAAATCAGAATCTTCTCGAGATCTTCGAACAGTTTACCGGGCTTCTCACACGCGCAGGAAATCTCTCCCCTGGAGACCTGTCTGCACAGAAAAAACTACTTCAATCCTCTATTCTGGCTTTTGACACATTTTCAAACCTTTTTGAAGACATAGAAGAGGAAGTTATCTTTGCCCAGAAGACTAAGAAAAAAGAAAAACCTGTGAAAAAAGTTGTGAAAAAAGACTACTCAAACCTTGGAAAGGCACTTCTAGAGCGGGTTGAGAAAAAGACGTCGTCCTTAACAAAAGACCTTAAAAAGAAGAATTTCTGATCTGATGAGAATTAAAGACCTTGTAAGCTTATATATTCTCAATAAACCCGGATGGACTGGATGAACACACATGAATACAGATGAATGAATACAGATGAGTACAGATGAATGAATACAGATGAGTACAGATGGTTTTTCAATTCATTATTATTCGTGATTATCGGTGTCCTCCAGTGGTTCTTTTATGGGAAATCCATCGTCCAGCTTTGATTTCAAAGTCCAATTTTATTCCCATAGTTTGGAATCGATGCACTAGTTTAACTTCGTATGTAATAAGTCACTTTTATTTGTATTCGGTTAAGGAT
>DADO01000082.1:5032-5229 GCA_002509325.1 Methanosarcina sp. UBA402
ATCTTAACCGAATCCAAATGAAGTCACTTTAAGAAAATAGAGCCCGAAGAGCAGGAAATAGAGTAAATGGATTCGAGTAAATGGATTCGAGTAAATGGATTCGAGTAAATGGATTTGAGTAAATGGATTCGGGTAAATGGATTCGAGTAAATGGATTCAAGTAAATGGATTCAAGTAAATGGATTCGAGTAAATGGA
>DADO01000082.1:5443-6771 GCA_002509325.1 Methanosarcina sp. UBA402
AATGGATTCGAGTAAATGGATTCGGGTAAATGGATTGAAGAATAAAAGAGATAGCTGTACCTGGGGAAAATACTTGATCGGTTTTTCACTTCTGTTTGGATTATTTATAGTTTTATTTCAATATATGGATTAAAAATTTTTCTTTATCGTTAATTGGAGGGGTATTGAACGATACATCTATGGGAGTATGATTCTCGCAAGCTTAATGGTTTTAACTTGCCACAGCTGATGGGCGAACTTGAAAGAGTAGGAAATGAGGGCTGGGAATTGGTTTTGATCAGGAACGATATTGATGAAGAAGGTAATGTAACCGGAATTTTCAAACGGAAAAAGATCGAAACCATATCCGTATAAAAACTCTGTATTTAATTTTACTACCTTTTTACTATTTTTAATGTTTTTACTAGCTTGAAGAAGTTTAATTTTACTAATTTTACTAGCTTGAAGACTTTAATAATATTTTGTTTAGAGAAAAGATTACGTTCTCATCTAGAAAAATTATGGAAGTTCCGAACGGCACTTATTAGGTCTTGTTCAGGAAGAGGTTTGGTACTGGACTCACGGGTTGCGAGCTTCTTATCTCTTCATTTTAAAGTAGATTTTTGGAGTAGGCGTTGAAGTATTTCTTGTGGAATAGGTCTTGCTATGTGGTCTTGTAGATGAGAACGCAAGTTATACTAGGTTCACACCATATATAATATTTTTAATACATAATGTTATTTTATCTATATTTTATTAGTATAATGACTAGCTTTTTTTCATTGATATAACCTTATAGCATTGAACTACGGTATCGGACGTAAATATTACAGCTGATTACTCGATATGATTATTCGGTTGATAATAAAGAAGAGATCGACTCGCTTAACAGGGTTGATTCACCTAGTTCTGTCTGCGAGGACAAACCCTTTCGCTTCATATTTGGAAAAAAAGTAGAAGACAAAAAGGACAATAAAAAAGTTCATATTATTCACTTCAAGCAGTCTCTACTTATAGATTTCCTATGTAACCTTTTTGAGAAATCAACATCTTCAGCAATCATCCAGGATCATTTCTTTTCCAAAAGTTCTAATTTTAAAATAATATTTCAGAACACTGATAAAAAGAACAAGGAAGAAGCAAAAACAATAGACGTTGCATAATTCCTATATTTCAAACATTGCTTCCTGGCTTCTTTGAAGGCACGATAAATATCCTTTATTTGTATTCGGTTAAGGATTTTGTTAACCCAAAATTGACTACTCATATTCTAATCGTATATTGATATCCAATTTTGTAGTTGACGAAAATTACGATGAAAGTAATATGTTTGGAACAATTCGCATCTT
>DADO01000171.1:0-13368 GCA_002509325.1 Methanosarcina sp. UBA402
TGAAGGTGGGGAATTTTAAACCGGCCAAACGGGGGAAAAGTAAACCGCCGTTGACAACAGCTTAGTAAGGATTCCATATCCTGTCTGAAACTATAAATTTCTAGTCCAGGATAAGCAGAAACATGATAAACCGCTTTCAGAGGACAGTTACTAAAGACGCGATTAATGCCCTGACTGCCAATAGATAAATGACAAAAGAAAGATAATGTCGCAGGAGGACTAAAGTAGATAAACACGTGTGGAGAAGGGTTTTTGTCTTAAGAATATTACAAAGGATAGAATAAAGAATAATATATTTGAATAATATAAGTGAGATCTTGAATAATATAAGTGAGATCTTGAATAATATAAAATGGAATCTGGTCTATATTGGATATATTATATACTTTAAAGAAAAAAAGATTAAAATATCATAACAGTGATAGAGAACTTAGTAAAAAATTTTAACTATATACGAAAACTTATATGTTAAAAATATTTAGTTATTTATAGGGAAACATTCCAAAATGATTGAAACTGCCAGGTCTCTACTTAACAAGAGAGTATTAAAAATATCTCTGATTTTCGCTACCTTAAATTAAATCAAGAGATTGCTGAATGGCTGGGTTCTAAGAACTGTACACTTTCGCTAAACTGATATTTTTATTTTCAGGAAATTTAGATATTGGAAAAACATACTGAAAGAGGGGAAGGGGAGTAAGAATTAAAGGCAGAGTTACCGTCAGAAAAATCAATCCAGTTTTGCGATCAAAAAGATCATCATAAACCGGGCTTCAGAGTGCCAGATAACTTTGGGAGAACAAGAGATATTAAGATTCTTCAGGCAAAAAACTTCAAGCAATAATCTGGGAGATAAGATATAATCCATAAGAAAGCCACAGCGGGATAAGTGTGAAATTGGGGATTAAGTGTGGATAATAATGATACTACCGGCTCTCGAAATAGGCTCATTACTGAAAAAATAACAGAACCTGAGTAAACCAAATATTTTATAAAGTTTAAGGTCCAAAAAGTAAGGAAAGGGGATATTTTGATTAAAAAAATGGAACAGGATGAAGAGCTGCGGGAGCTATTTACAAAAAAGGAAGAGTACGGCCCTATCCGTTTAGATAGATATGGCAGGTTCTCCTATTACCTGAGCAGTCAAAGGAATGTTTTTGAGCCAGAGGTCTCGAACTTTCTAATTAAAGAAGGTCTGAATCCCGAATATCCTGAAGGAAGAAAATTTGCTGTATGCCTGACCCATGATATCAATTTTGTGTATCCTGGGATAATGAATACTGCAGCTAGAACCAAAAAGCTCTCAAAAAGAGCCAGTTTGTACAGGCCTCTATTCTTCCATTTTCAAGAATAAACAAAAGCTGGAGTCCTTTGTGGAACTTTAGATAAATTATGAAATTGGAAGAAGATTACGAAGTAAAGTCCAGTTTCTATTTCCTAACCCTTGATCCGGGAAGCGAAAAATTTACCTTTAAATAGAAGAACTGGAGGGGAACTTGGCCACTTTTCAGACAATGGATGGGAAGTTGGACTTCATGGAGGGAATGAGGCCTATGATAACCCAGTAGAAGTCAGAAACAAAAAACAAAAGATAGGCTGAGATGTAAAAGAAAGAGGAGCTGAGATGTAAAGAAAGAGGAACTGAGATGTAAAGAAAGAGGAGCTGAAATGTAAAGAAAGAGGAGCTGAGATGTAAAGAAAGAGGGGCTAAAAAGAGAAACAATCCGTAAAACCCTTCTGAAATTACAAGCAATATGGAAATTACAAGCAAAAAGGATTTTCGCCTGGAAAGATCTAGTTATAAAAATTATTATTTTGTGGGGCTGTATGGGAACTGCAACAAAATACGCGGAGAGATTTACAAATAATCTTGATATTATTCTCAGTGTCATGGGATTCGGTTTAGGGTTGTTAATTATCTCTTTATATTATATTATCAATCTAAACCAGAAAGATATTGGAATTGCCATTCTCTCTTCCTGTTTGATCTATTTCCTATTTAGAAATAAATTTAAAAGTGAATCTGCAATCTCTCCCCAGGAAGACAGATTAAAAAATATGCTGGGTGTCTCGTTCTATCTTATTTTCCTAATATGTGTTTTAATATACAGCATGAATCTGTACTACAGGCCTATATCTTACTTTATATTGATATGTACCCTTGCAGCCATTATCGCCTCCCAGATTCTTTATATTAGAGAGAAAGACGGGGTGACCTCTCTATTAATTCAGACATTCCTGCTATCAATTCTCATAAGAGTCGGAATTTTTTACAATTTTCCGAGCCTGATGGGCTATGACGCTTATTTCCATGCCAGTATGGCAAGGATGATTACTGATACCGGGTTTGTTGCTCCGGTTGAAATAAGCAGCAAATACTTCTATTATCCGCTTGCTCATATTTTTGCTTCAGTTATCCAGGTAATGGGCGAAGTCGATATTAAAGATGCAATGTTTTATTCCATAGGGTTTGCCAGTGTTTTCAGTACGGTAGGCATTTACCTCATAGGGAAGGAACTTGAAGGCCCTCAAATGGGCTTGCTGGCAACTTTATTAATAAACTTAAATAATTATAATATCATTGCAGGCATTGCAAACATAACTCCTGGTTCTCTTGTTCTCTGCTACTTTATATTTGTTATATACGCGGTCTTTAGTGAGAAACAGAACTTGAGATATACGGGATTCATCCTGTTAATTACTATTCTAATGGTTCTGACTCACCAGCTGACAACTTTTGTAGTATTTCTTTCTTTAGTTTCAATTTATGCAGGCAAATACCTGCACAACCATGTGTATAAGAGCCTTCCAATCAAAACAACCAGTTCTAATTATATTCTTTTTTTTATAATTAGTTTACAAACATACTGGATGTTTACGTATGTAAACCCCAACACCTCGTTCCTTGAAATGGTTCTCGGCCCTCTTATGGATGTCATTCAGATAGGAACAAGCTACTCAAGCGAGGAACTTATTTTAGGTTCCGGAAGTAACCAGGAAACGCTGGAGACACTCTTACTTCATATAAGCTACCTTGCTCTGCCGTTTTTCGCGATAGGAGGAGTATTAGCCTGGTTTTCTGGGAGAGATGTCAAAAAAATCAATAAATTCTCTACTGCTTTAGTGGTTGTAATTCTGTATAGTCTTGCATATGGAATTCCTCTGCTCGGGATGAGAAATTTCCTGACAAGCCGATGGTTCCCGCTAATATCAGTATTCCTGGTACTTGTAGCCGCCTCATACATGCTAAAGCTGGTAAGCCTTTTTGACTCAAAAAAAGCAAAGATCCCTGCAATCTTCACAATAATTCTACTGTTTTCTTTTTTAATGGTTACAACGCCAGGCATAAATAAAGACAACCCACTTGTGGCAAAAGACACCACCGTCAGAAATCAGTTCAAAGAGATTGAAATCGAAGCAGTTAAAACAGTAACCGCAAAACATCCCGGAAAAATCCTGATGGATTCTCCATATGACAGTTGTCTTTTTTACAGGGATAGAGAATATGACTCCAGTAACGCAACATATTTTAACATTCAACATATACAGACTGGAGAGATTAATGGCAATCCTATGATTTTGCTGAGAAAGTCAACTGTAAAAGAACCTGTCTCTATTAATGACCCTGAACGCTATGGAGTAAATTTTATCCAGAAGCTGCCAGAGGAATTTTTCAACAGATTTGAAGCATATGACTATGCTCGGGTATATGATAACGAACAAGTACTTGCTTATATAAAGGAAGAAAAAACGGCCAGAAACTAAGAGCCCAGGATAGTCTCCGTTTACTGACCTGACTGCGGAATGAAAAAAGAGCCCATATATCTGGGATTAGGTCTTAAAGTTGGAAATAGCATGTCAAATTTTATCCGTAATGTATTAAAACTTGTCTCAGGGAGTGTTACTGCTCAGATTCTGGGCATACTTCTTGTACCTTTAATTACCAGAATTTATAGCCCTGAGAATTTAGGAGTTTTTCAGATTTTTGTGGCAGTTTCGGGCATACTGGTAATCTTCTCTACTTTCTCATACCAGTTTGCTATTATGTTACCAAAAAGTGAAGAGGATTCTGCAAACGTAGTTTGTCTTTGCTCGATGTTAGTTACTCTTATATCTTTACTCACAGCTGTAGTAGTGCTAAGTTTTCCAAAGGACATTGAGCACATCTTTAATGCTCCAGGAGCCTCAAAATATTTTATTTATCTTCCTGCAATAATATTTTTTAACGGCCTTTTTTTCGTGCAGAATTACTGGCTTTCAAGAAAAGTACGTTTTGGGGTTATTGCAGGAGCCAGAGTTTTAAACACCTTATCAACCAAAGCATTTCAGTTAGTGGCTTCTATCTGGAGTGTGTCTCCTTTAGGCCTGATAGCAGGTTATGTTGTTGGATATGGATGTGCAGACCTGTTTATGCTTAGAGGTGTGAAAGAGGACCTAAGGGCCTTCAGGAAAGTTTCATTAAAAAGGATGAAAGAGATGGCCATCCAGTATAAAAACTTCCCTTTATTCAGTTCCTGGTCCGCACTTGCAAACACGATTTCGCCACAGGTACCTACCTTTATGCTCGCACACTTCTACGGCACAAGCGTTGTAGGATACTTTTCACTTGCGAATCAGGTAGTAAATATGCCCATGGGACTTATCGGGACAGCTATACAACAGGTTTTCTTCCAGAGAATTAGTGAGGTGAAAAACGAGAATGGAGATATGAAAACCGTTGTCAGCGAAGTTTACAAAAAACTAATTCTAATAGGAATATTCCCGATGATACTCCTACTGATCCTGGGCGAAGAAATATTTACATTTGCTTTCGGAGAGGGCTGGGATGTATCAGGCACATATGTAAAAATCCTTGTACCCTGGATATTCCTTTTTTTCCTTTCCTCGCCTATCTCAACTCTCTACAGCGTATTTGAGAAACAGAAAGTCTGGCTAACCTTCAGCATAATTCTTTTGGCATCCAGGGTAGTATCTCTGGCTATAGGGGGAATTTATGGAAGTCCAGAGTTTGCCCTTGGCCTGTTCAGCCTTACAGGATTTGTATTCTGGCTCTGGAACAATGCATATTTGCTTAATCTTGTAGGGATTAATAAGAGGGAAAGCGTAGAAATCCTTATCAAGTATGCCGCAATTGGAATTGCCGTTTCGGTCCCACTAATTATACTTGAAATGTTCTCTGTAAACTTTTATATAATCCTTTTTGCAGCCGGCATAATAACTCCTATTTACTATGGCGTAGCCTTGCGTGATGACCCCACATTCAAGAAGATGTTTTCGGCTTTTCTCGTGAATATAAAAAATAAAATCTGAAAAGATCTAATTCCCTTTTCAGAAAAATAATTGAACTATTTTACGAAATGCTCATCTCCCTTAAGGCAGCCCTCTTAAAGAAAAAAGGGATTTCATCATAATATATTCAGAAAGAGCATCAGGCCCCTCTTAAGGCATCCCTTTTGCAGAAGAAAAGTAGGTTTCAGCCAGGAGATATCGATTTCAGTCAGGAGATCTCGATTAAAGGAAAAATAAAAATAATTTCGGGTTATCCCGATTTTATATTTTTAAGAGATATTTAAGGAATTTTGCATTCTATCATTAAGATTTCATATTCTATCATTAAGATTTCGCATTCTATCATTCAGTTTCCTTGCGAGTAATTTTATACAGAGTTTTTGCTACTAAATATTTCTTGCTCTCTAAGGTCACACTATAATAGGGAATTAATTCAGGAGAAAAACCCATTATAAAATCTGCAAATCTGGGAATATTTGCTGCCATTACGTTCATAAACTCAAAATCTCGGGACTTCAGGTCCAGAAATTCATTATAATACAGAAGAGCATTGGGACCCAAACGGCCAAAATCCGGATTCAGGGCTGAAGTCCAGGTTACAGTACATTTCTTTCCATACAGGTTCAGGTGAGCTGCAACAGCTTCGCCCTCTGGAGTTTCTGAGACAAACATGTAGCCAATATCTTTTTCCTGAATTAGCTTAAATACTCTTTCGAAGAACTCAATAGGAAGAGGAGGTGCTAAATTCTGTTTTTCATAGACCATTGAAAGCAAATTGTAATAAGTTTCAGGATCATTCCATGCCCTGGTTTTGAGTCCTGCTTCATTTGCAGTTTTAAGTTCCCTTCGAATCTTTCTTGAAAGGTTGTTATCAACATTTTCTTTTAGATTTAAATAATGGGTATAATGCACAGTAGAATCCCATCCGTTCCAGGTAAATGGCCTTACATCCTCAAACCCTGGAGCAAACGTAAGATGAATGCTGTCAAAACCCTGCTCGCAGAGAAATTCCCTGAGAGGATTAAGGATTTCGTGAATGTCCTGTATCCGTCTACTTGCTTTAGGGCTAGCACTCTCTTTTATAAGAGGCCCACTATAGCTTGTCATATCACAGGTCGAAGTCGCTACTTTCAAGATTCCTTTAATGTTTTTAATAAAAAGAGGACATCCTCCTACAAGCTCGCCTTTTTTGAAACAGCCATAAATTTTAAAATCTTTTGACAGGACATCCCTGCAAATCCCAAGCCACTCACTGGTATGGAAAAGTGTACCAGGTTGGGCATTTTCTACAAGTACATCCCATTCTTTGTATTCGGATGGTGCTAATTCTCTAACTTCAATTTTGTCCATTTTAAGCTCCGTGAAAATAGATAATTACTCTTATGAATGATGATTTTAGGAAAATATAAGGTAACTATTCAGCCTATATAAAACAACATCAATAGCCATCTTTACTAATATCCAATAGACAAATTTCTGTAATTTGATTTTCTTTGACTGTTGGCGATTGACTGTGTTTTCTCATTGTTCATAAGTTAATTCTCGGTTTCCTCGTTTTCGTTAGAATCAATATCAACAGACATGTTTTGATAGGCTGAATAATTACACATATTTTAGCTTAATATCTAGACAAAAAGCTTTAAGCCAACAGGGCTCCTAAAGCGGGCTATGCTTACATTTATAGGTCTGGGCCTTTTTGACGAATGTGATATTTCTTTAAAGGGGCTCGAGTCGATCAGGGAAGCTGACCTGGTTTATGCAGAGTTCTATACATCCTGTCTTATGGGTACGAATCTTGAAAAAATGGAGAAACTCTACGGAAAGAAAGTATTTTTGCTTTCAAGAGAGGACGTGGAGCAGTATCCTGACTGGCTTAACGAGGCAAGGGACAGGAAGCTTTGCTTTCTGACAGGCGGAGACACAATGGTCTCAACAACCCATGTAGATCTGCGCCTGAGGGCTGAAAAGCTGGGGATAGAGACCCGCCTGGTTCATGGGGCATCCATTGCCTCGGCTGTTTCAGGACTTACAGGGCTGCAGAACTACCGTTTCGGGAAATCCGCAAGCATTCCTCATCCCTATGAAAGCAGGAGAGGCACAAGGGTAATTTCGGAAACTCCTTATGATATTATAAAACAAAACTTGGAACTTGGTCTCCATACTCTGGTTTTTCTGGATATTGATCAGGAAAAAGGCTACATGACTGTAAATACTGCACTTGAGCTTCTCCTTGAGGTTGAAGAAAAAAGAGGAGAAGGGGTTATGCGCGGAACTGCTGCGGTAGGAATAGCCAGGGCAGGCTCGGAAAAACCAGTAGTAAAAGCAGACTATGTAGAGAACCTGAAGGACTTCGATTTTGGAAAAACTCTCCACATTCTTGTAATTCCCGGAAAACTGCACTTTCTTGAAGCTGAAGCGCTTGTAAGACTTGCAGGAGGCCAAATTGGATTTATGAGTGAAGTGGAATAAAAAAGATATAAAAGATATAGAACTGCTAAAATGCCTCCAGGAAAATGCCTCCAGGTGATTATGATGCCTGCTGATTTGGATGAAAAAGTCAAAAGATATGAGGATATGTTGAAAAGAGCACTCCAGAAAGCCAAATATGCCCCAATCCAGGGTTCCCATATGTATGCTATTGCAAAGGATTATTATACAATGGCAGAAGCCTATTATAAAGACGGGCTCTATTTTCTGGAGAATAGAGACCCTGTAAATGCCCTTGCTTCTTTTAGCTATGGTCATGCCTGGCTTGATGCAGGAGCAAAACTAGGGGTTTTTGCAGTAGATGACGAAACTCTTTTTACTATATAACGGAAGAAAACGAGAATAAAAAGGGAAAAGGAAGTCAAAAATGCCTGAACTCTGATACCCAGGAGAAAGGATAGAGATCTCAATTGGAAGGATTAAAACTGCAGAACCGAAAATTAAGAACCTGACTGAAAAACCATATAAAAATTAATATAACACTATTCCATTTGAAGTAGAAACAATTTATATATTTATTCTATTCTTTAGATTCTGAAAGAAACTTTTCCTGATCGGTAAGTCTTCTTGAAATATGCATATAACTGAATAATTATGGTGGACAATAATGAAGAACTTCCATGTAGTACTTGAAGCAGCTTGGTTGGTTAGAGATGTAAAGACGGCTGATGATGCTATAGGAGTTGCGATCTCTGAGGCTGGAAAACGACTTAACCCTAAACTGGATTTTGTAGAGGTTGACGTGGGAACCACGGTCTGCCCGGTGTGCAGTGAGCCTTTTAGCAGCGTTTTCATAGCAGCAAACACCGCTCTTGTAGGACTTGTATTTGAAATGAAGGTTTTTGATGCCGAGTCTGCTGAACACGCGGAAAGGATAGCCAAATCCGTTATAGGGAAATCTCTCAGGGATATTCCGTTAACAGTTGTTGAAGTGACCGAGTTCGAAAGGTCAACCGATAAGGGCGAACCGCAGCAGAAGAGCAAAACTGGCAAATAAATAGTTTATTCCCAGTGCCTGTTCAAATTTAACAAAGGCATTATGCTGCGGCTAGTTATATCTTTGGTTTTTGATAGACATAACTCAAGGCTCACAGAAAACTGAAGGCTCACAGAAAACCCAAGGTTCACAGAAAACTGAAGGCTCACAGCTGAGATACCTTGTGAGAAATCGAGTTTATCATAAAAAGACAATAAAAAAGCAAGTTTTATCACTTCGGTACTTTGATTATTAAAGAGATACTCAGCCTGAAGACTCCCAGGCTTTTCCACAACCCTTGAAAAAAAGAGGACACTACATGGACAGAATAATTTCCATCGTAGGGCATACTGCCCTTGATTATATCGTAGATGTTGAAAAAATCGCAGGGAAAAACGAATCGTCTCCCGTAACTGATTATGAAGAATACCCAGGCGGAGGGGCTGCCAATATTGCGGTTGCCATTGCCAGGCTAGGGGGAAAGAGCCAGCTGATTTCCCCTGTAGGTACGGATTTTGCAAGTTCCGGATATGAAAAACTTCTTACAGACGCGCGTGTCGACCTCTCCCGACTTTACAGGCTTGAGGACAAGAAGATTTCCAAGGCGTTTATTTTCACGGACAGGGAACACAACCAGACAACTTACTTTTACTGGGGTGCTTCTTCGAAATTCAAAGAATTGGAACCCGAACCTGTAGACTTTGTCCATCTTGCAACCGCAGATTCAGTGTATAATGCAAAGCTTGCACAAATTGCCGGTTTCGTGTCCTTTGATCCTGGCCAGGATCTTGTTACTTATTCAAAAGAAAAGCTTGAGCTCGTACTTGCCCATACAGATATCCTTTTTGCGAACCGGCACGAAATCAGGCGAGTTTCGGAGATGACCGGAAAAAGCTTCTCTGAACTCAAGGCTATGATTGACATTATCGTTGTTACATATGACTCCGAGGGCAGCAGGATTTATACAAATGAAGAAGAGTTCGCAATTCCTGTGATTTCTGTCAGAGCTGTAGACCCCACAGGAGCAGGAGATGCTTATAGGGCTGGTTTCCTTCTTGCCCTTACTAGAGGCTATTCTCTTCCTACATGTGGAAAAGTAGGGTCTACCGTAGCCTCTTTTGTCGTACAGATGCGGGGCTGCCAGACAGGCCTTCCCACATGGGAAGAAATGAAAGCCCGTTATGAAGGCAATTTCGGAAAGCTTGAGAAAGATTGCTGAAATTGCGAATACCGATGATAATACGCTGAAAAATCAATAGGTCTATAAAGTAAGTCAATGGGTCTATAAAGTATTACTCAATGATCCAAATAATATAACCCCCGACGCACGAAAAAGTTATTAAAACAAAAAGGGATGCAGATGAAACTCGCAGCACTGGTTTCCGGCGGCAAGGACTCGATTTTTGCCATATATAAAGCCCTTCAGGAAGGGCATGAGGTCACTCACCTGATTAATATAATTCCAGCAAGGGACGATTCCTACATGTACCATTCCATCAACCTCCACATGGTAGAACTAATCTCTGCCGCCTGTGAAATCCCATTGGTCCTGCAAGAATCCAGCGGAATAAAGGAACTTGAACTGGATGACCTGACCCTTGCCCTCAAGAAAGTGGATGCAGATGGGGTTTCCGTAGGCGCGATTGAATCTCAGTACCAGCTAGGTAGAGTGCAGAAAATCTGCGACTCTCTTGGGCTCAAAGTCTATGCCCCTCTCTGGCACAGAGACCCTGAGGAATTGCTCAACGAGATGGCGAAAGTACTTGACATTCGCATCGTGAGAGTCGCAGCTGACGGTCTTGACAAAACCTGGCTGGGCCGCCCAATAAATATAAACTCGATCGAACATCTCAAAGCGATGAATAAACGGTATATGGTTCACATGGCTGGGGAAGGCGGAGAATACGAGACTGTTGTGCTTGATGCCCCCTTCTTTAAAAAGCGCATTGAGATTGTAAAAAGTGAAACAGAATGGCATGGCGACTCTGGTTCCTTAAAAATTCTGGAAGCAAAACTTGCCGACAAAGATTAATTATCAAGAAAACTTTCTGAAAAGTAGGTTTTTTATTTTGTAGTTGGAAACGCAGTGTTTCTTAAAATAACGTTTTCTTATTCTTTTCTTTAGCATGAAAATGCTTTCAAATACTTTCATTTATTTGTGCCTGTTATTCGAAGAACTTCATGTTCGTTTTTTCATTCTTTTGATTTCCTATTCTTTGGTTTCAGTCGCTCACATGATTTTTTTCAAACTTGAAATTCACGGGTTGTGGAAAAGCCTGAAAGTCCCTGTTTACCAATATAAAGTCTGATTTGAAAGATCTTTCTCAAGAAATATAAGTACTGGGAAAATTTCGGTTAAAATTGCAGCATATCTTTATTTTTATATAATATGAAATATGTTTAGAACCTGGGCATCTGAGAAAAATCTTTTTCTATTGTAAACCTCAACCAACACTTTTAACCCCCAACACCCACACTCCCAATACTCAGATGCCCTTCCCAAATCCTATTTTCTATAGTGGCTTCTTCTTATACTGTTTTCTAATACTGTCTTTCTGATATTATTTTCTTATATTAAGGATGACAGGGTTAAATAGAACTTCTCAGGGTTAACAGAAGACGAACAACTGGTGTAGTTTAAAAAAGAGATTTTCGGGGAGGGCTCACCGATATAGTAAATTCACTGTTACTTCACCGATATAATAAATTCACTGTTACTTTAAGTTTAAACGAAGGCTTAAAAGGATTCTTAAGGATTGGCGAGGTCAATCAAATCCAGAATTCTCAGGGCAAGGTATGCTCCGTTTGCTCCGTTATCAATCCCTACGCTTCCGACAGGCACTCCAGGAGGCATCTGGGCGATGGAAAGCAGGGCATCAAGTCCGCCAAGTTTCGCGCTTACCGGGACTCCTACTACAGGTCGCTTTGTCCTGGAAGCTACAACCCCTGGAAGGGCTGCTGATAAACCTGCAATTGTAATAAACACCTTTGCATCAGTGCTTGAGATGTAGCCGTCAAGTTCGTCAGGGTTCCTATGAGCGGAAATAACCATAACTTCGTAAGTGTATTTGCTTTTTTCAAGCACAGTTATCGCACGATTTGCGATAGGCCTATCGGATTCGGAACCCATAATTACTGAAATATCAACCATTTTTAGCATCTCCTGGACATTCAGGGCAGGCTTCCCTTGCCACTCAACTCGTTCTGGCGTTCAATACTCATTCTGATAAGAATCTCAAAAATAGCTTTTATGGATCCTAAATCAAGATTGAGTTCTGTTGCGGCATTTAAAGCCCTGTTAATTACAACCTCATTTTGTTTCTGGTCATTTATCGAAGTGCCATTTATTCTTTTTGATTCAAGTATTCTTTCAGCCAGGTTTACTCTTTTATCAATGAGGGCAAGAATTTTATTATCTATTTCTTCAATTTCTTTGCGGACAGACTCAAGTTCACTCAAGTGGACCCCTCGCTTTATAAAGATATTGCATCTCTGTTATTTATAGAGGTTTCTATAACCCTGCCTTCTATTCCACAGCTTTCCCAGGCTGATCTCAGTTCATTTACCTGCTCGGGTCGCACAAGTGCCGCATACGAGGGACCCGTTCCTGATAGGCTTACTCCTTTTACCTCACATTCGAGCGCTCGAAGCATGGGTTCCGTACTAAAGCCAAGAGCTCCGCAGTAGAGAAAACCATTGAGCGTCATGGCTTGCTCATAGTTACCTTTCAGGGCAAGCTCATAGGCGATTTCCACGTACGGAGCTATGAGCCTAGAGCGTTTCACATCCGTATCTGCACTGAAGGTTTTCTTGGCAGGCGCAAATATCAGGACTTTTGAATCAAACTCCTCGCGCCTGAGAAGTTCCATTTCCTGGTTATCGGTAATTACAATTCCTCCGAAAAAAGAAGCACATGCATCATCAAAGGCGCCTGTTATAGTAATTCCTACTTCTTTTGCAGCCTTCACTCCAAGTCTCACGATCTCAAGAGGCGGAAGGGTCTCACCAATTGCACGAAGAGTTGCAAGGACTGAGGCATTTGCTGCGGCACTACTGCTCTTGAGCCCACCTGCCAGAGGGATTTCGCTTCTTGTAATTACTGTGCCGCCCAGTTCAAGCCCAAACCGCTCAAGGATTATTTCAACAGAGCGCTCAATAAGACGAGCATCTCCTTCAGGCATTTCCTTGATAAAACCTGAGATTCCAGTCTCACCTTCTGAAAGTTCGACCTTTGCAAAGGTCTTTAAATCTATTCCAAATGCAGCACCCTTCCAGGTAGCTATGGCGTTTATTATAGTTCCTGCTCCCGACGCGCAGGCATGCCCTTCAAGTGTCATTAAGCTCACAACGCGCTATTGTTTAATATTTATTGCTACGTTTCTCAGACTCTAGATGTCCTGAAATAAAAGGCTCCGCAGGATATCCATAAAGCAGGACATCCATAAAAACGATAATCCACAGATATAAATATTAAAGTTGAATGATGTATGTAGAAAAAGTACTTCTGAGTATTTTCAGGAATTACTATAACTAGAACCAGGAATTACTATAACTAGAACCAGGAATTACTATAACTAGAAATTACAATAATCAGGAATTCTAACAAGGAATTACTA
>DADO01000171.1:13767-21863 GCA_002509325.1 Methanosarcina sp. UBA402
AAGGAATTACTATCATCAGGAATTACAATAAATTATGGATAAATATTCTTTATTTCAGATTTAGTAGATTTTTTAATCAAAAACGGGGAATTAATATCGAGACCAGGAAAGTACAGCAGACAGGTGGATCCACTTACATTATTTCCCTTCCAAAACAATGGGCAGAAAAAGTTGGAATTGAAACAGGTATGAGGGTTTCCCTTCAAGCACAGCCAGGTGGAAAACTACTGATAGACCCTCTTCTCGAAGGGCGGGCAGTTAAAATCAAAAAAATCGATGTTACAGGCTGTGAAGTAAAAGCACTGGAGCGAGATATCATTGCTGCATATCTCCATGGATATGACAAAATCGAGCTTTACTCGGAAAGAATACTCGCTGAACAGAAACAAACAATTCGGAAGGTCTGCTATAAACTCATAGGTCCGGAAATTACTGAAGAAAGCTTAAATTGCGTGGTTATTCAGGACCTCCTTAACCCAAATGAGCTTCCTATCAAAAAATGTGTGCAGAGGATGTTCCTTATTGCAGGGTCCATGCAAAAGGATGCGGTAAGGGCTCTTAAAACTGTTGATTACGACCTTGCACTTGATGTAAGTCAGAGAGATGACGAGGTTGACAGGCTATATCTCCTGATCTCCAAGCAGTTCCGCTCCATCCTCTGCGGAGGAAGAATGCCAGATTCCGCAGAAACAAATATGGAGGCATACCATGAGTTTAGAATGGCGGCAAGCCCGCTGGAGAGGATAGCTGACCATGCACAGAAAATAGCCAATGTCGCCTCAAAGTTGCAACCGCCTGTTAGTGATAAGGTTATGGAAGAAATCGAAAAACTCAACGATACTTACATCGAACTGGTGAAACAGTCTGTTGAAGCCCTCTTTGATGCTGATGTTTCTCTTGCCAATCAGGTAATAGATAAGGTTGACAATATGCACGCATGGGTAGAAGAATTACATGCATCTATTCTGAAATTGGAAACACATGAGACCATGATTTCACTTGGAGTTGCTGTAGACAGTCTGTTAAGAATAGGAGACCTCAGCTCCAATATAGCCGAAATTGCTATAAACACGGCAATCCGGGACAGATGAGCAAACTCTGCCGGAGAAACCAGAAGCACCTCCAACCTGAAAAGGTATATCAATCTCCGTTTTTGAGTAAAATATCCAGAAAGTAATAAAAAAGTTAGATATATAGCTAAGGTCTTAAATCCGAGATAATAGGTTTACTTTTCAATGCTCTAACCTGCTAAAAGTCATCCTGAAATTAATAAAAGAATCTTAGAATTCATAAAGATATCTTCAAATATTTTGAGGAAAACTGAGTTGTAAAAATTATTAACGAGAATTAAATGGAATAATACCAGAAGAAAGTGGAATAATACCAGAAGAATTTTTATAAAAAAAATTATATTTTTAAGAATTAATGAATAAAAATAGGAAAAAATATAAAGGAAAGTGCAGAACATCAGTGCACATATAAAATTAATAAAAATGGATAAAGTTCGGGAGAGCTTAAAATCTTCTGGATAAAAAGCTTCTTATTTTTAAATAAAAGCTTTTTATTAATGTGGTGAGGGAATCGGGCGATAAAAAGCAATTTATTATGTTCTGGTGTTATCTCAACGGAAGTCCTTTCTCTTATACCGCAGAAAGGCTCTGAAGCTTTTCATCTATTCCCAGATATACCGAAAAGAAAAGGAAGATCTACAGAAAGAAAAGGAAGATATACCGAAAAGAAAAGGAAGATCTACAGAAAGAAAAGGAAGATCTATAGAAAGAAAAGGAAGATCTGCAATTTCTTCCGATCTCCTTAATATGATAAATAGAAATTACTTACATTCATTGATCAATAGATTAAAAAATTTATTATAAATACCAACCCATAAAGGAAAGCAATCCGAGAAATCCTTAGGTGTTATGCTTTACCCATAGGAGGGAAGCTATGAATATGATAAAACGATTTAAGGTAAGCTTTTCAAGAATGTTAAACAAGCTATTTAAGAAAAAAGGAGCATGCATAGGAATCTATGGTCCCCCAAACGCCGGTAAGACGACCCTTAGCAATCGGATCCTCAAGGATTGGGTCGGAGGCGAAGAAACAATGGGTTCTGTGTCTCATATTGCCCATGAAACCCGGCATGCCAAGAGAAGGAATGCAATAAGCATTGAGACCAATGGGCATACAATCAGCCTTGATATCATAGACACGCCTGGGCTTGCCACAAAAATCGATTTTCACGACTTCATGGAGCATGGAATGAGTGATTCTGAATCCAAGAAACGATCCAAAGAAGCAACAGAAGGGGTAATTGAAGCTGTCAAATGGCTTGATGACCTCGATGGGGTCATACTGGTTATGGATTCCACTGAAAATCCCTATACCCAGGTTAACGTAACGGTAATAGGAAATATGGAAGCCAGAAACCTTCCGCTTCTTATTGTAGCAAACAAGGTAGACCTTCCTGAAGCCGACCCAGCCGTCATAAAGGAAGCCTTCCCGCAGCACCCAATGGTACCAGTTTCGGCACTTGAAGGGGTGGGAATGGATTCGTTTTATGAAGCTCTGGCAAAACAGTTCGGGTGATCTACGTGCAGGGAATTCAGCTTGATTTGATATCCGAAGCCAGAATCTCTCAGATGGCTTCAATGGAAAAAGTCCGATATATAATCGATGAGGTACGAAAAGGTAAAATTCTGGTACTTGAAAAGGGCTTGAACCCTATGGAGGAAGCAAAGCTTATAGAAATGACAATGTCAGCAATCCAGCCTGATGTATTTTCAGGCATTGAGATGCAAAGTTATCCTGCAAACTCCGACGGTTCGTTCCTAGGAAAACTTTTCAGAAAACAGAGCAACAAGCGACTTACGGTAATAGGGCCTGCAAACCAGCTCAAAACCCTTAAGAAAGACCGAAACCTTATCAGTGCACTTGTCTCTGCAAGTAAGTAATCGAAGTGGAAGCAATGTGTGCCCAGAAGACCCAAGACGTGGAAGCTATTATTTCCCCTCCTCAATCCCTCGGCTCCTTTGAGATGGGCAGGAATGATGTTAATGTAATCTGCACTTACGGGAAAATCGCTGTATGGTTTGGACGAAAAGTCCCTGATTACATTATAGCTCAGATACTCATAGGAATTTCAAAAGTCGATCAGTCTACGGTTCATGAATTTGAAATTGTCTGCAACTTTGATGAGATCACGGAATATGAGAGTAAAGGGTACACACTCGTGTCCTATGGAAAAACAGCTGGCGGTTATCGCGTAAATTTTAGCATTCCTTTTTCCAACAAAAAAGCCATTTTCCACTTATCAAAATTTATACTTGAAGAACTCGAAAAAGGAGAGGCGCGTAAGGACTTTTATTGGAATGGGAATGACTGCGATATCCAGAGACTCTATCACGAGTTTAAAAATAACATTGATAACTGGGAACTGAAAGCTATTAATTATAAAACTGAATCACAAACAAGCAGGTAAAACCTGGACTACTGGTTGTAGTGGGGCAGTAAGAAGGCTTCCAGTAAATTGCTCTTAGCTCCTTATCACGAACTTAAAGGGAGTGGGAAGGATTTTGAAAAAGCTATCTAGAGGCCTTTCAGTTGTAACTATGCTCTCAATTATTGATACAGATAGGTAAATAAGATTTTAATCAGTTAACTATTATATAGAGAAATTAATTATTATAGAGAATTAGTCATTTAACCCAATGTTTTTTTGGAGAACTCATATGAAAAAAACTCAGGTAGATAACTGCGAAGACGTATTACTATCAATGAGATTAATTGCAGAAAACCTCAAAGAAGTAGTTGACAGACTTGACAAAAAGTCCATAAAAATAATGATCCAGAAAATTCTGAATAGCAAAAGAATTTTTTTAATGGGAGCCGGAAGGTCAGGGCTTGTCGCCAAAGCTTTTGCAATGAGGCTTATGCACCTGGGATTCAGTGTGTATGTAATTGGCGAAACTACAACTCCTGCGGTCCAGCCTGAGGATGTAGTAATTGCCATTTCAGGGTCTGGAGAAACCCATTCAATAGCGGATCTCGGAAAAATAGTAAAAGACATTGGCTCGACCCTCATAACGGTTACTTCAAAAAAGGAATCTACACTCGGTAGAATCTCGGATATTGCTGTGATCCTTCCGAGCAAGACTAAAAACGACCTTGATGCAGGCGGCTACCTTGAGAGAAACATGCGGGGAGATTACAAAAACGTGCCTCCTCTGGGTACATCTTTCGAAATTACCTCGCTTATTTTCCTTGACTCAATAATCGCTCAGTTGATTACGCTTACTGGAGCATCTGAAGCTGAACTTAAGTCGAGGCATACTAATATCGAATAAAGGTTGGAAATCGGCAGAAAACAGTGGATATACTCAGAGCAGTTATTTGCAGGGATATATTTTTGCAGGGATACAGGAGGGCTCAATTTGAGGGAAATAAAGTTTTCAGAGAATGTTGCCAGAATAGATATGTCTGGAATTAGAAAGATTTTCGAAGCCGCAGGGTCGGATGCAATTAACCTTGGGCTCGGGCAGCCGGACTTTGATACCCCAGAGCATATCAAGGCAGCGGCAATAAATGCCATAAACGAAGGTTTTACAGGTTACACCGTAGGTACGGGAATTCCAGAGTTAAGAGAAGCCCTGAGTTCCAAATTCAAGGAGGAAAATGGATTTTCGGTTTCCCAGGAGGAAATTATTGTCACTTCGGGAGCGTCAGAAGCTCTTGCTATTGCCCTGGCAGCCCTTCTAAGCCATGGAGATGAAGTCCTTATCTCAAATCCTGGCTTTGTTTCTTACAATGCGCTGACCGAGATCCTGGGCGGCAAAGCTGAAAGTGTCCCCCTTGCCGAGGACCTTACTATGAAGCCTGAGGCGGTGCTTGAGAAGCTTACCCCGAAAACCCGAGCCATTATCCTCAATTCCCCTTCAAATCCCACAGGTGCAGTCACAAGCAGGGCAGATGTGAAAGCCCTGGCTGAGATTGCAGACGACCACAATATAACCATTATTTCAGATGAGGTTTATGAGTATTTCATCTACGAAGGAGAGCATGTAAGCCCTGCCAGTTACTCGGACAATGTGATTACGGTAAACGCTACCTCAAAGAGCTATGCAATGACTGGCTGGAGACTTGGGTATGTAGCAGCCAGGAAAGATTACATTGCCCAGATGCTCAAGGTGCACCAGTACATCCAGGCCTGCGCCAACTCAATTGCTCAGAAAGCTGCTTATGCCGCAGTGACAGGACCTAAAGACTCTGTCAATGCCATGCGGGAAGAGTTCAGAAAGCGCAGGGATGTGCTCGTGAAAGGGTTGAATGAGCTTGGGATGGAGTGTGCTCTTCCGAGAGGTGCTTTCTATGCTTTCCCGAAAGTCTCAAATTCCGCAGAGGTCGCTTCCAAATTGATCTCAAACGGTATTATTGTCGTTCCAGGCACAGCCTTTGGAAGCGAAGGTAATGGTTACATCAGAATTTCCTACGCGGCTTCAATGGAAAATATCGAAAAAGCACTGGGCATCATGGAAAAGGTGCTTTGAAGCTTTTATAAAAGGATATTTTTCTTTTCTCTCTTTTCTTCAATTTTTTCCTTCTCTTTGGCATGAAAGTGCTTTCAAGTACTTTCATTTCTTTGTGCCTGTTATTCGAAGAATTTCATATGCGTTTTTCCAGTATGTTTTCTTTCCTTCGTGGTAACTCAAATTGCCAATGTGGATGAAATTAAGAAATAGATAATAAGGCTGATGGGAACAAATTATGAAAAATATTATTTTTGAGGAAACATCTATGAAAAGTCTGTAAATAGATAAGTTGACACTTATATCCTCGAGCTAAAGACTCAGGGTTTTTACACTTTTTCATATATATTAGTAAGCTGTAACTCAGCAATAATTTGGAATTTATCAAAGGTGAGCGATTGAACAAAAAAACACAGATTAAATAAAATTACACGACAATATTTGATACCAATATTGCTATCGATGCTCATTAGTATAATCGGGTATTTTATAATGCACGGTATCCCTTTATCAGGCATTCCTGAAATAGATGACATTTCTTATGTTGAGATCTCAAATAATATATTAGATGTTCAGGCAAGAAGATTTACAGATATTGAGGAGCTGGAAAAAGCAGTTTACGTAACACACTTCCTCTCATATAACCCCGGAACACCTGAAATGGAAGAGCCTATAAATGGAAGAGCCTATAAATGGAAGAGCCTATAATTGAAATGATATTTCATCTGAAGGACGGAACTTCATTGTCAGTCAGTGCCAATGAAAAAACAGTTTATAAAAATGGGATGGCATATGCTCTTAAGGGCGATAACGGGGAAGTTTTTATCAACATATCAGAAGAAAATATCAGAGGGAATTTTCTTTTTTCATGATTTGCATGAAAATATATGAGAAAAATCTTCTTCATATGCTCACTTTACCCTCTTATTTACTTAATCTGTTTCAGGATAATCAAGGTTAACTTTGGATATATTTATATTGGGGTGTCCTGATACCGTGATATACGGAGAAAATAACTGAGGAAAACGAGCTTTTTGTAGCTTCATTGAAAGCTGTCTGGGTTGAAGATTCATCACCGATAAGGAGAATTTCTGGATGCTTTCGCTAAAATAGCTTCGGAAGAGAGGTATGAAAAAGCGAACTCTGTACCCGCTGCCTGTAACTAAAGGAATACTTGCATTCATATCTATTTTTCTACTGCTGAGCCCGGCTTCCGGTTCGGCCATCCCGACAGGAAGCAGAGCAGCTAGCTATTTTTACGGGAGTGAAAATACAATAGAAGTGCTTCTACTGGAAAACCTTGAAAATCAAGCTTTGTTTTTTACCCCGGAATTTTCATATCCTCTAGCAGGAAACCGAGAAGAGAAAAACAAACACTTTGAAAAAATCAGCCCCTTCTTACTCCTGGCAGCAGGCATCCTTGCTGGTTTCAACCCCTGCCTCCTTGCGGTAATGGCGTTTCTTGCTTCAGTCACCCTTGTCCAGTATGGAAGAAGAAAAGAAATGCTAGAAATCACGCTTGGGTTTTCGGCAGGAATCTTTACTATGCATATGCTTGCAGGAATGAGCATCCTCAGTGTTGTTAATTTCCTGCCTGAAATCCAGGTAGGTTTTATAGAAACCTCAATTCTGCTCATTGCCCTGCTCGGGATCTGGCATATTTTTGATGCCTACTGGCTGAAAAAACATGCGAAATCCACCTTCAGGACTCCCGAACCTTTGAAGAGATTTATGAGCAGAATGGACAAAAATCTTCTAACGTTATCCTTCCTTTCAGGAAGCATGTTTTCCCTGGTCAAAGCCCCCTGCGTGGGAGCAATCTACCTTTCACTCCTGAGTATCCTGGCAACGAAAACCGATATCATCAGGGGAATACTGTATATGGGACTTTATAATTTTGGGCTTCTGCTTCCCGTAATAGGTCTCGGCCTTCTCCTTGCTTCAGGACTCAACCCAAATAAAGTCACTGAGTTCAGGGAAAGATGGAGAGTGGAAATAAGGCTGACAACAGGAATTATACTTATTTCCGTTGCCCTGCTCATGCAGTTTGAAATTATCTGATCTCAAAGAACTCTGGAATTATCAGTAAAAAGCCTGAATTCAAGCCAGCGTGGGCAGTGTGCAAATTAAGTTCATTAAGTATTTTTGATTAACTTCTTTTGCCCATAATTAACCCTCTTGAGCGCAACCGTTGCGCCGGTTGATCACGCCGCTGCCAGGGGGTTTTGATCAAACTTTTCTCAAAAGGTTGTGGTTGACCACGCCGTTTTCCAGTTTATTCAGGTAAGTCGACTCTCACGAGGAGTTGAATATAGCATTTCTTGCTCATAATTAACCCTCTTGAGCGCAACCGTTGCGCCGGTTGATCACGCTGTATTCCGGTTTATTCGGGTAAATCAACCCTCTGAGCGAGTTGAGAATGTAGCATTTCTTGTCCCTAAATTAGCCCTCTTGAGCGTAGCGAAAAGGGCCCCGTGCTCCCGAAGCGGAACTCGGGAAGCGGAACTCGGGGGCCGAAAAGGGCTCCGTGCTCCCGAAGCGGAACTCGGGAAGCGGAACTCGGGAAGCGGAACC
>DADO01000172.1 GCA_002509325.1 Methanosarcina sp. UBA402
GAAGTGACTATAAATTACCCACTCAAAATAACGAAGAGCCTTTTTATTTTATGTCTATCTCTAGATTTTGGTACTTAGTCTGAAAATATAGAAAAAAATACAATTATTAACATCCAAAGTCCTTTTATAATACCAGTGTCTTAATTAAGGCAGTTTTTGCGATAGCTACTCCGCACCAGATTTTTTAATTCACTCAAATTGATATTGATTTCCAGTTCGTGTATTTAAAAAATGAAGAATAAGATACTTGAAAATCTGATAAACTAATAATTTTATGAGTCTGGAGACAACATCAAAAATTATAATAAGTTTAGTAAATAAAAGCTAACTAGAGGGTGCTAAAATAAAGATCATTATGTATATGATATTATTTATTTTTATGATAGTTATATTAAGTAGTGGAGAACTTGGGTCTTTTCCTGATACAAATAGCTCAAAAATCGTTGAGAATATTAATCAGGGTAATATCACATTGTTTTCGCAAAATTATTCTGAAGCAAATAATGTCCCGAATAATATTTTTATTGCCAAAATTCAAAAGAGTACTCTTTCTGATAAAGTTTATTCAACAATTTACGGGATGCAGGAATCGAAAATTCTTTTAGAGGGCACTCCAAAAGAGTTAAAGTATACAGTCACAAGAAACTCTTCTCCAATTTCCAATAGTTTGCTTTCAGTTACGGATACTATCGCTTGTTGCGGAATAAATGAATACTCAAGCCATTTGAATAAACACACCGAGACATATAATTTCTGTAAATGTACCTCAATTCCGATAAGTTATTACTTAGAAGAACCAAGAGAGGTTGGGTCTCTCTATATATGTGGTCTTACGCCGATGGTTAAATGTGCTTATGAAATCTCAATGGATGTAAATACAGACGACCAGCAGAGTTTTGTTGAGCTTGATAGCCCGGGTTCAAAGTTGATAATTCAGAAGGTAGATAATAATATTATATTAAAAAGTTGTTTTAAAAATGACTCGAATAATGTAATATCTAAAAACATATCCATTGGCAACGCTACAGAGAGATTAGATTTTAAAATTATGTTTGACGGAGAAAACAAAACCAATACCATTTGCACAAAAAATGGTAGCTATATAGTTACTCCATTTTATAGCCTTGATAGACAAAAATTGCCATACGTGGATTTTTCAAATGGTTATATTAAGTTCACATCCTTTGTCGTAGGAGATGGAACATTTCTAGACGTTAATATCTCCAGCATAAACCAGAAAGCTGACCGGAAATTCATAACCCCAATTGGAGATAGCAAAATAATTCCATTCGGACTTGATGGGCCTTATCCGAGGAATACAACAGGACAGGGAATAAATTATCTGAACAGCAAAGGAGATAGGGGCACAATATGGTTTGATGTGAGAGTTATTGAAAGTTGCAATAAAACAGGCCTTGAATATTTAAAGAATCTGGTTAATAACAAATCCTGGGAAACAGGTATACATTACTCTAAAGAACTGGAGAGTCTACCCCTTGAAGAGGCGTACAAAGTTATGGATGAGGAGTATTCATACGTTTATGAGAAAATAGGGCAAAATCCAACAAACTGGTGCTCCATGAGAAATAGAGATAATATTACCCACGCAACTTACGCATATGAAAAACTTGGAATGTTCTGGAGAAACGGAGACTCTGGAGTTCATGCAGAAAATTTAGTTGGAAACCTTTACGATGATACCTGGGAATGGTGGGAGCCGGCATCCCAGCATGGAATATCATATCCGGTTTTTACCCATCAACTGGATAAAAACCCCGCTATAAAATACTCAATCAGCAGCCCTAAATTTAAAGCCTGGGTAGATAATTATGATTCTAATAATATACCCATAGTGTCTTTTTATGAATACAATCAGATAAATCGTAACGCATATGATGCATATTTTGATAATCTGGAACAAGATAAGCATTGTGTTACATTTGATGCACATACAGATGGGGTAAAGACTCTCATAAATGTAAATATTAGTGCTGGAAACACTACACAGGTCTACGACAGCAGCTTAGACTGGCCTTTAGAATTTAAATTAGAACAGGATAATTCAATCACATTCTGGGCGGAAAATAACCACACGTATAAAGTATACCCAGACGGAATTAAGCAGCGATAACTTGAAAAAATAAAATGAAGGAGTAAACTTTTTATTACATCAGAAGGTCACGAATATCGCTTTAAAGGCTGTCTGAAAATTACTGGTTAATAATCAAAGTTGCGCTGGAGCACCCCACTGCAAGCACAACGGGGCATGGTCGCTCCACCGCTCCAATCGCGGATAAGACTTAAAAGAAGAGGTCTGAAGAATCCCGATTTATCTTACCTCTTTCATTTCTTTTATTTTCATATGAAATGTACCAGAATCTGAGAGATCAAAGTTCTATAGATTCCCCGGGTTTCTTGATGATAACTTTTGTGTCAGTTTTTGATTCAACAGCCTGTTTGAACTCGAGGGGGTCCTGACTGATTATATCAAAAGTGTTATAGTGCATGGGAATTACGATTTTGGGCCGGATGAATTCTACGGCTTTTGTGGCTTCTTTTATCCCCATTGTAAATCGATCTCCAATGGGCAGAAGAGCTACTTCAGGTTCATAGAGTTCGCTTATGAGCTGCATATCCCCAAAAATCGTGGTATCTCCAGCATGATAGATGGTA
Source organism: Methanosarcina sp. UBA402 (assembly GCA_002509325.1). GTDB lineage: Archaea > Halobacteriota > Methanosarcinia > Methanosarcinales > Methanosarcinaceae > Methanosarcina. The sequence goes on from DADO01000172.1 coordinate 2,674, forward strand.
TGTCCGCCAATTTGTATGACGTAGCCTGCAGGGCTGCCGCCATCGAAACTAAAACCGGAGGCGTCGATTGAGGAGGAATGGAGCGCTTCAGTCATAGTTAGGGATATGCCCTCTACGTTCACTGTACCTCCCTTGTTCATGCCCTCTGCAAAAACTCCTTTTGATTTGATATAGTTTGCAACCTCATGAATAGAAAATATCCGGCATTCGGCCCGTTTTCCGATCTCTACCGTATCTCCAAGGTGGTCGCGGTGGCCGTGAGTTACGGCTATTATGTCAGGGTCCAGTTCTTCAGGGCTGCATGGAGCTATTGGGTTTCCTGAAATAAAAGGGTCGATCAATACTTTTTTTTCGGCTTCGAGCAAAAAAGCCGAATGCCCGAGCCAGGTAATCTTTACGCCAACCATCTTTTTGCCTCATAGTCTTATTTTTGTCAAAATGTAATAATCAGTAATTTAGCTGTCAGAATTTTAACTGTCAGTAGTTTAACCATCAGTAGTTTAGCTGTCAGCAGTTTAACTGTCAATGATTTAGCTGTCAGCAGTTTAACCATCAATAGTTTAGCTGTCAGCAGTTTAACTGCCAGTAAGTTAACTGTCAGCAGTTTAACTGCCAGTAGATCAACTGTTAATACTTTAGCTATCAGTAGGTTAACTGTCAATACTTTAGCTATCAGTAATTTAGCTTTCTATAATATTCGGTAATGGTGAATTATCAATGTATGGTTCAAAAGTTGATTAAAGTCATATAAGAATTTTAAATGAGTTGTACGAAGTTATATAAAAGTCATATTCGATGATAAATAAAAAAGAAAGGCAAGAGAAAGAGTCTTACTGAGGATCATATTAATATGTTTCTTCCGTCAAACGTATTGGAAATGAAAATCAGCCTGGTAATCCATGGGCCTGAAGTGATTGATTCCGGAGAGGCTAAAAAAGTACTTGAAAAACTTTCCTGCGCTGGCAAAGTCGAGGCACGGCTTGGTGGAGCCATGGGGAAGATAGCTGTCCTGGATGCCGGACTTGAGAACCTTATTGATATAAGCCGGCACCAGAAACCTAGTGCCTGCATTGAATCACTTTTTGAGACCTCAGACCTTGTGTGCCTTCTGAATCGGGGGAAAACAATTGAAACCGGGAAGGCGTTTGGAGAAATGGTTGCTGCCCGGCTTCGGGAGCCGGAGAGGAAACCTCTAATCCAGATTGAAAGCCCGGAAAATGCCGATGGAAAACTGATACCTCTCAACAAAAAAGCCGGAGAATATCTTGAAAATCTTTCTAAGATATTAGGGCTTCCTGCGGAAAGCCCTTTGCCCCTTCGAAAACCGGTTCTTCAGAATTCGGTTTTTGTAGAAAAGTGCCTGGCAACAGGTAAAATCCAGGTTATACGCAAGCTCTCAGGCGTCTTTCCCGGTGAAAAGATCCTGGTGAACGGAATCGTGATTGGAAATGCCCTATTTTCCGAAGTAAGCGTAGTCTCAGAAAACGGTTTTATTGTCGCAATCGAAGGGGGAGAAATAAAGGAGCATGGACTCGAAAAGCTTCATAATTATGAAAATAGAGACCCTGTTGACCTTACAAAAGCCTGGGTAAAAAGCGGAAACCTGAGAAGAAGTAACTTCTTTCCTCTGCAAGCCCAGAAACAAAGGGCTTGTGGCAGGGATTCGGGTTTTTCGTCCAGGCCCGGCGCAGGAAAAGTCGTACTTATAGACCACGCTGCAGAATATACTTTCGAACTGGCTGCCGATGCCGAACTTGCAGTTACCGTTGGAGACGACACCACAGCCATAGCAGGCGACATACTCTTCAGGCTCGGGATTCCAATTCTCGGGATCACGGACGGGGATTGTGATAGGCTCGCCTGCTGGACTGAAATCTTTCCGGGTTCTGTCGTGCTCAGGCTGACAGCAGGAAATGACGATATTCTGGGCAAAAAACTGAAACAGGAACTTTTAGGTGGAGAAAATTCTGCGGATTTAAAGGACATATGCGCTTTTAAAGAAGATGTGATTAAACTTGCAGAGCCCTTAATTGAAGCTATTTTTGAATACTGATAATAAAAAGTAGCGCATGGTTAGAAACCCTAAATTCTGACCTGTACAACATCATTCGTCACACTGTGTCGTTTTTGTCACGCTCGACGCAGGATGCAGGGAGTAATTGTCTGGCAGCTTATTAAGCAAAGCAGAATAGGCTGAGCGAAAGAAGGAAAACAGACAGATTCAGCTACGAGGAGTATATTGAGAGAAGTGTTCAGTACACAAACATATCGGAGCAAATTGCTGAATACGAGAGAACTCTCTACTCAGCAGAAATAGATTGATCTCTTTTTTAACTCCTAAACTCATTCCACCAATTCCGTATCCTCATGCGAATAAGCCGGCGCACAGCAGCAGAGAATTTTCAGCGGCGTATTTCCTGTGTTTTGAATTCTGTGCAGAGTGCCGGGCGAAATAGAAACAGTATCCCTTTTTGACCTCGAATTCCTCAGAGCCAAGAGCCATTATCCCGCTACCTTCAGTAATGTGATAGATTTCTTCAGTCAGGTGGTGTTTGTGAAGAAGGGTTTTTCCGTTGGCTGGCACGGTAGCTTCGGCAAGGCTCTGGTTTGAATTGCCGTGGACGGAAAGAATGCATGAGTTCGCGGATAATTAAACCGTCTTTCGTGATATAAGGTTCTACTTCTTTGTATCGGGTAAAGAGTTGCATTGTAAATTACTGGAAACCGCAATTATAACTATTTTTTCATTCTTTTCGTTCATAGAGAAGATTTCAAAGAGGAAGCTTCAAAGAGGGGGCTTCAAAGAGGAGGGGTGGATTCGTCTTCCTGCAGAAGTTCGGAAAAGAGCAGGGGACAGCACGGAATCTGTTCGATGTTTACCATAATCATATTGATATAGAAAGGCCCTCCACGTTTAGTCTGTATAGGTGAGGGATCTACGAATTCCCAGATGTCAACCGGGTGTTTGAGATAAAAGGTCTCAAGCTCCGGGCTGTTTAAATGCATTCTGGAAGGAAAACCTATGGCATGGATTTTGGATTTTAAAAGAGACTCAGCGCCCGCGTCCAGCAGAAATACAAAAAAGAAGTATTGCCCACGTGGCAGATCAATCATGAATTTGACATCCGTACGGAGCTCAGATAATAAAAGGTTCTGCGTTCCTTTCCTGTACACCATAAAAAGCAGCATTTTATCTTTAAAAAGAAGCTCCTGAACCGTGTCTGGCAGGAAAAGATCCCCAAAAACCAGCTCAAACTGCTCATAACTCGGAGCCGTAAAATCATTTCTGACAAACAATATACCATCCTCGCTCAATAACGAATAGCCCAGATTACCCTGGAAATCAATTATTGGATATTCCCCTTTAGAGATTTCTCTCCAGAACCCATCAAGAGCTTCATCATCCATCCGGGATAACAAATGCACACAGGTTCCGACAGCAATATCTTTCAGCACTAAACCCCCTAGTATGCAAGAAATCGCTTTCGATCAAAGAAATACAGGCAAAAAAACCTGCTGACTAAAACTAAAGTCTCAAATTGTTATTTCCAGAGTTTATATATAAAGGGTATTATATAAATGCATAACCTGCAGAAAAAAACCTGAAATTCTGAACCTGACAGTTGATGTTTCAAAAATAAGAATATAACCTTAGTTTGACAGAAGCATACATTTGAGAAAGTTTAAATGGGCTTCATACTGCTGTTTTCTTTATACAATTCAAAGTTCTATTGGGTATCTTATGATTTTTGACAGTTTTCGTTTTCTTATATGTGTGATGTCTATATAATGCGTTTTTTATAGG
>DADO01000035.1 GCA_002509325.1 Methanosarcina sp. UBA402
CTCCCTTACCCTGAATAGATACTCCATATTAACTCATTCTCTTATTTTCATCTATTTGGGAAAAATTATTCGAGGAGAGATGTTATAAAAAATCTAGAGATTTCCGAATTAAGATTAACTTAATAAAATAAATAGAATTAAATAGGGTCAATAGTTACATAAACCCATTAACTAAGCATTCAAACCCTTATTTAAGCTGATATTTTAACTAATTACTTAAATGAGGGTTTGCCAAAATTAATGAAAATGCTTTAAAAACAGATAAACGGCCTATATGGATAGTTTTATCAAATATTATTGAAAATAAAGGAATTTGGTAGAAAATGGCAAAGCCTCAAATCATAAATTAGTCGTTTATTAAAATCTAAACTTAAGTCTTACATTAAACCGCAACTAATAAGTTGAAAGTAATGGATAACATCGAGCGACCGTTATTGGTGCGTCCTGCGGACAAATTAAGCAAAAATAAAAAATGCAGCGATATCCAGAGAGCGATATCCAGAGAGTGATATCCAGAGAGCGATATCCAGAGAACGATATCCAGAGAGCGATATCCAGAGAACGATATCCAGGAAGTTGAGTTCACCTTCAAGAGAAAAACAAAACTTATATAATGAGTTGATATCACGATCGAGCTGATTATTAAAGCATTCTGGCTGATGCTTCCGGCATACCTTCCCAACCCTTTTGCAGCTGTTTTCGGCGGCGGAAAGCCGATTGACGGAGGCAGGACTCTAAAAGATGGGAGGAGGATTATAGGAGATGGGAAAACCTATAGAGGGTTCTTTTCTGGCGTTTTTTTTGGAGTGCTTGCAGGTAGCATCCAGATCTGGCTGAGTTCCAGGGGATTCGAAATTCTGGGAATTGAAATGCCAGTTTTCGGCCCGAACTATATTGAAGCTTTCAAAGTTGTCCTTGCCCTTGCTTGCGGTTCACTTTTTGGAGATATGTTCAAAAGTTTCTTCAAGCGCAGGATGGGCCTGAAAAGAGGAGCGCCACTGCCCCTTGTAGACCAGCTGGACTTTGTAATTGGAGCCTGGGTTTTCGCATACCTTACAGCCCAGGAATGGTTCGTGAGTAATTTTACGCCCCAGATAATGATAACTATTCTTATAGTGACACCTCTTCTGCATCTTACAACAAATATAATAGGATACGTCGCAGGTGTAAAGAAAGAACCGTGGTAAGTTTATGAAAGTCAAAAGGCTTTTAATACAAACTTTTTTGAAAAAGTTTGACCAAAAATTTGAGTCGTGGTAAGCTAGGGAGTTATAAGATCCTTAAATAATTATAAAATTTAATACGTTCATCCGGCACATTTAATAGAAAATAGCTAATAAGGCTGCAAACCGGTGAGACCATGAACAAATCGGAAACTGAAAACGAATTAGCAATGCAAAAACAGGAACTGATCGCAGCCCTCAAAGCCTGCGGAGCTATCCGCTATGGGGATTTCACACTTGCCTCGGGAAAGAAGAGCAAGTATTATATAGACATCAAAAAAGCCAGTACAGATCCAAAAGTCCTGAAGCTTATAGCGAGGCAGGCCGCATTCAGGATAAAACAAATGGATGTGAACATAATAGCGGGAGTGGAACTTGGAGGTGTACCGCTGGCTACTGCAGTTTCTATGGAAACCGAACTCCCTCTGCTTATTGTCCGGAAAGCTGTAAAAGGCTACGGTACAAAGAGCAGATTTGTTGGGGATATTAAACCGGAAGACAGGCTTGTAATGCTCGAGGACGTAACTACAAGTGGAGGCTCAGTCAGGGATGCAATCGAGGTTGTCAGGGAAACCGGAGCAAATGTCAAATATGTAATCTGTGTCGTGGACAGGGAAGAAGGAGCAATAGAAAACTTAAAAGAGATAGGTGTGGAACTTGTTCCTCTTGTGAGTGCAAGTGATCTCTTAAAGTAAGGAAAGTGCAAGAGCACCTTCCTATACTAAAGTTTTCAGATTTTACCTTCAAACACAAAATTGCTGCCACAATCGTTGCAGGGAGGGCTATTGTCGCCATTGTGTGCATGGAGAGGTCTATTATCACCATTGTATGTTCTATTTGTATCGTTTGTATGCACCAAACCCTATCAACGCTTTTTGGTTCAAAAATCATTTAAACTCACTGCTGCTCAGGACACTCTTCTGAAGATTTCATATAGATTTTGATGATACCTTTCTTTTTCTGAATAAGTTTATTCATTTAGCTCGCAAAAGATGTTGAGATGAAGGATTTTTAGTTAAGTTTGGAGCCTGATAATGAGAAGATATTTATCGGAAGAAATAGAGAACTAGGAAGTCCTTCAGCACATTCCAGATAAAAAGCATTATCAATAAAAACAGATAGCTGCATAAAGCAATATTAAGAGGTTTTGAGGACTGAAAATTCATTACCTTTTCTTATCTCATCCCATTATCCATACATATTAAAACCAGACTTGAATAAAGTAATCTTTTTAAAAACCAGGAGAATAAAAATGAAAATTTTGCTTATCGGCGGAGGCGGAAGGGAACATGTAATCGCCGAAGGAATCAAGAAAAGCAAGCATAACCCCTCCCTTTATGCGTTAATGGCGAAAAAAAATCCCGGAATTGCCGCCCTCTGTGTGGATTTTCTCCTTGAGAAGGAAACTGAAATTGAAAAAGTTGTAGAGTATGCAAAAGCCAGAAATGTCGAAATGGCTTTTGTGGGTCCTGAAGCCCCTCTTGCAGCCGGAGTTGCAGATGCCCTCTGGGAAGCCGGAATTCCGGTTGTAGGGCCTAAAAAAGCCTGTGCAATTATAGAATTTGACAAGGCATGGGCAAGAGATTTCATGAAAAAGTATGGAATTGAAGGCTGCCCTGAGTATGAAGTATTCACAGAGGAAAAACCTGCGCACGCTTTCATAGAAAAACTGGGCGACGTGGCAGTCAAACCTTCAGGCCTGACAGGAGGCAAAGGCGTAAAAGTCATGGGAGACCAGCTCCCTGACCTCGAAGCTGCCAAAGCTTACACAAGTGAACTTCTTGAGAAAGGGGCTGTAGTAATCGAAAAACGCTTCATAGGAGAGGAATTCACACTTCAGGCTTTTGTGGATGGAAAAAACCTTGTTTTCTTCCCTGCCGTGCAGGACCATAAAAGAGCCTATGAAGGGGATCTTGGACCCAATACAGGCGGTATGGGCTCATATACTGATGCTGGGGAAATCCTTCCTTTTATGCTTCCTGAAGACATTGAAATGGCAAAGAAGATTATGCAGGATACCGTAAAGGCGCTCTATGAGGAAACCGGAACAGGATATCAGGGTGTTCTCTATGGGCAGTTCATCCTTACAGCCAGCGGCCCCAAGGTAGTGGAATTCAATTCCAGATTTGGGGATCCCGAAGCCATGAACGTGATCCCCCTCATTGAAACAGACTTTGTGGAAATTATGTCTGCGGTGGTTAAAGGAACCCTTGAAAACCTGCCTGTGAGCTTCAGCAAGAAAGCAACTGTCTGTAAATACGCAGTTCCTGCCGGTTACCCTGAAAAGCCTGAAAAGGACAGTGAGGTAACTGTAGGAAATATAGGGGAAGCTTCAATTTATTATGCCAGTGTCTACGAAAAAGAAGGAAAAGTTTACACGACCGGTTCCCGCGCCGTTGCGGTTGTCGGGATTGCTGATACTATAGCTGCAGCCGAGATAATTGCCCAGAATGCTCTTGAAAATCTCCAGGGTAAGCTATTTTTCCGGAAAGACATTGGGACTGCCGCTCTTATCCAGAAGAGAATCGATCATATGAAAGAATTAAGAGGCTAACTGCCTGAAAAATTAACTGTCAAAAACCGGAAAATAAAATTAACTGTCAAAAATAAGGTAAATTGCCTGAAAATAGAAGCTGACTGTCTTAAACGTCCATCAAAAATGCGGTGTACAAATAGTACTATGCAGTAATATAAAGTTTGAATTCAGCCAGAATGAAATGAATTACAGCTAGAATGAAATGAATTTAGCCAATAAAGTCGGGGTTGAAGCGATGAAGAAGGATGTACTTTCCATAACTGACCTGTCCAGAGGGGAGATTTATGAACTCCTCAAATCGGCTACAGACCTGAAAGAAAAACGCAAGGCGGGAGAACCTACAGAGTTCCTGAAGAACAAAAGTCTCGGGATGATTTTCGAGAAAGCTTCCACAAGGACCAGGGTATCCTTTGAGGTCGCAATGACCGATTTTGGAGGACATGCCCTTTACCTGAACTCCAACGATATCCAGATAGGGAGAGGCGAGACTATTGAGGATACTGCCAGAATCCTCTCAGGTTATCTTCATGGGCTCATGGCCAGAGTTATGAGCCACGAGACTGTAGTAAAACTAGCCGAATACTCAACCATGCCCGTGATCAACGCGCTTTCAGACCAGGAACACCCCTGTCAGATCCTGGGCGACTTCATGACGATCCTGGAGTACAAGCAGCATGGGTTTGAGGGCTTGAAATTCGCCTGGATAGGAGATGGAAACAACGTCTGCAATTCAGCCCTGCTCGGCTCGGCTATTATGGGAATGGAGTTTGCCATTGCCTGTCCAAAAGGGTATGAGCCTAAAGCCGAGTACCTCGAAAAGGCAAGAGCCCTTGGAGGCAAGTTTACAATTACGGATGATCCGAAAGTTGCTGCAAAAGATGCAGATGTCATTTATACGGATGTCTGGGTTTCGATGGGCGACGAAGCCGAACAGGAGAAACGCCTGAAGGACTTTGCAAGTTTCCAGGTCAATGCCGAACTCCTTGGAGCTGCAAAGCCGGACGTAATAGTTATGCACTGCCTGCCCGCCCGACGAGGCCTTGAAATTACGGATGAAGTTATGGACGGACCTAATTCCGTAATTTTTGAAGAGGCCGAAAATCGCCTGCATGCGCAAAAAGCCCTTATCCTGAAATTGATGAGATAAAAATTTCATCAATTTCAATCCACTTAATAGTATTATAAACACTCATGGATTTTTCAGTTACTCTCCTTCAAAGAAGAAAATTATCAAAAGAGTTAGACAAATTTCTTTCCCGAGCAGGCTTTCACAGTAGTTCCGATTTGTTATTTCCGATTTGTTATAGTTCCGAATGACAATTCTCATTCGCTTACAATTTTTTCTTAACAGTTCACGAGAAAAGTCTTAATTTTGTCAACGCTAATTTTATTACATCGGGAGCGCGGAGGGTCACGAATACCCCATCCTTCAGAGGTTGTCCGACAATTATTGATAGTGGGCCCATCCCAAAACCAATTTTATTTTCACATCGATCCTGACTTTGACAGTAAGATAA
>DADO01000152.1 GCA_002509325.1 Methanosarcina sp. UBA402
AAAGTACTTGAAAGCACTTTCATGCCGTGCGACAAGAAGTTATGCCATGAATTGCTTTAATGCTGCCCTTTCCATTTGGGGTAACCCTACCAGAATGTGCATTAGCAGTAATGCCGATGTGCAAAGCTTCTGGGATAATGTGAGATTCTCTGAAAATCCAGTTCAGACAACTTGCTAGGGTAAGGGTTCCATGGGGAACGTAAAGTGAACCATTGTAAGAGTCGTTAAGTGCGCCAAGCGAAATTGGATTTATACGCTTGAACCAAAATGGTATGAAATCAGGCTTTAGCTGCTGGCATGAAGTTAAAGCAAATGGACAAACGGTTTCCGGTTTATAGATAGCCCCTAAAGAACCTATAATTATTCGTGACGCAAAACTTGGTAAGCCCTATTTGTTCCCTTTAAAAGAGTAGAAACTTCATAAGGAGCAACAATGACAAAGAGGGTAGAGGATTCAGTAAAAAAGCGAATGTCAATCTGTAATGGATTGGATAGGGGTTCTAACTTTGCCCTGCTCCTAAAGGATGCTGACTTACTGATGGTGTTTTCTTGTGTGAACGGAAACAAACTCACGAATGTAAGATACTCAAATACACCAATAGGTGAGAGGCTTACAGACAGTAATGTTAATGGGCTGTTATCCAGAATCACAAAATCAGTTATGCAAACTGATGCCTGATACAGAAAGGGTTTGAAAACACTCGAGCCGTATGAAGGGAAACTTTCAAGTACGGTTCCTGGGGGAGAAAGGAGGAGTAATTCTCCCGACTTACCCGACAAATAAACTACTTTTGCAATAATGCATAGTAACAGGGATAATATGTTTTCCAGCAAAAACGCTTCCAACAAAAAACATTATCTGTAACGAATATTATGAAAAACAAATTACCTGCAGAAATACAGGTTTGATACATTGCCTGATGAATGCAGGTTTATACACGATCAATTAATAGATGATAGTATTTTTTATGAACATTTTTCATTATACTATCATAATCTCTCTATTGTATATTCAACCTTCTCTTTTTTTCATCTCAAAACATTTCTTTTAATTCATAAAATTTATTTATTATTTCATCAAACCTTTTAATCATATAGTCAATTTTTTTGATTACATCATCAAGTCTTGTGGTTGAATCCTCAAAACTCCTGATTACAATTACCTTTAAATTTTCAGCAGAACCTTTCAATTTCTCTTCTGCATACGTGATATTCTGTGTTAAATCAACAAAACTGTTATTTTTTACAGCAAACTGTTGTGAGACCTCTTTTATTTCCTTGTCAATGAAAGATTTCAATGAGCCTTTCATTCCTCCAGAAGAACTGTCTCTCAAAGAAACTGCTTTCAAAGAGTCTTCTTCTGGTGCAGAAATATCTATATGGACTGGAATTATAATCCCGGTCCCAATAGCACTTCCTGATACCGTACATGGAACTTTTAACTTGCATTCAACATTATCTTCAACAGACTCAGGAACACTGAGTTTGATTTTAACTTTTTTATTCTCTCCTGCTTTTAGATCAAAAGAGGAAGAAGAAAATGTAAACCAATCCTCATAAATACTATCGTCAACAAAGATCCCATATGTTGCGGTTTCACTTCCTGTATTTATCACATACAGTGATTGCTCTTCAGACATCCCCGGAGCAAGTTTGAAATTCATCTTATCGGGGTTTACTCCTACACCTATACCTGAAGAACCTGATGCTGCTTGCGTTAAGATAATAAAAGCGATAATGAGCAACAAATTTTTCATTCTCATTCGCAAACCTCAATATTTCCTGGTATATTGTTGTATGCATAATTCAAATGTGATTTTTGTATAGCGCCTTGTTTTGCGCAGCGCCTTTATCCTGAAGATTCAAAATCAAAAATCCATCATTATAATGTATACAAATTAAATATCACTTTATACTAATCCTTCGATTAAATACATTTGATTTAGTTTGCATATTATAAATTAAAACATTTTATTATTTAAAATAGTATGATTTTATGTTAATTACTTATCTATTATTATCAAATAAGTTATGAGAAATGGAAAAACTTATTTCAGCCTCAGAATCATCAATAAACCCAATAAATTTTTATTCTGTTCAATTGCAGGAATTTTCATTTATCGCGATTTTTGTATATAACTTCAATATTCTGAAACAGATTCTAGAAGATTTTCTGCAAGTTTTAAGATTCTCGGTTTCAAGTCTTCTATGTCTTCAAAAAATGCCATTTGTTTCCCTGAAAAGATAATCTGCTTGATCTCTTTTCCAAACTCATCATCTTTTCCAGGCTTTAACCGCAGAACCATAGAACCTGGAGAATATGTCACTGTAGTTGCAAGTTCATCACTGTCACCATCTATAACTCCAAAGATCGGGATTCCAAATCTGGAGAAGATATTTCCTGCAATCTCAGTAGTGTCATCTCCAACAGTGATGGCAAGACTTGTACCTTCTATCAACTCAAATGAACGTTCAGCGCAGTGGTCTACAAGAATAACTTTACCTTCTCTTTCTGGGCGTTCCCCCTGCAAAAAACGTTTATTCAAAGGAGTTTTCTTCTCTATCCCGTCAATTTTGTCTTTCATAAAACCTTTAAAGATTCCAGCATATTTCAATGAAGTGCCGGTTTTTACCCAGGCCATGGAAAGGTCTATAGGCACTCTTTCCTCATACTTATGGAGTATCTCAACCCCTTGCTCTTTTATAACTCCTCCTTCCATTGAGGTCAGGAAGCCATTTTCGGCTATCAGGGCGACCTCAGAAGATGTGGCTTTACCTACCACAATCCCTTCGACCATTATGTTTGCTCCGGGAAAGGTCTCGACCTTTCTGATAACCTGTCTTCCCTGATTGGTTACTTCTATGGTATTTACTGGCAATGGCGGGGCAGAGATTTCCATGTTAAGCAGGCTGGAGAGTTTTTTGGCATGAAACCATGCAGCCTGGTTCCAGGGAATAAGTTCCCCATCAGGGCGGCCGGGCCTTTCAATCTGGATGAGGGGTTTTTCTTCAGGATTCTTAAGATGTGAAGCCACGATTCTTCCAAAAGTTCGGCCGGTTTTTAGATCTAGACCGTGGTTCAGGAGGAGCACCAGATCCTTTGATTTAAAAAAAGACTCGATACAAGCACTTGGCTTCATTAACTGGTCGACTTTAATCAAGCCTTCCAGCCCCGCGTCAATTGCCGCAAGCTTTCCCATGGTGCCACAAAGGTAGGTATCTATGAGATTTTCCTCCGAGAGTAGCGTAAGGATGTTTTCAACTGTCTGGGGGGAATCAATAAGCTGAAAGTTATGAATCACAATCCCAATTTGCATACATAAATTATGTATAGTCAAACTAATTATAGTCATCGAATTAATATCGTATAATTAATTGTCATTTTTTTGAAATATGTTATGATGAAAATAAGTTATTTAAATTTCATGGCAGGGATTATTGGTTTTAGACGATACAGGCTTGAACCCAGATGAAAAATCTCACTTGTTTCCACTAAAATCATCTGATAAGAAACACGTTAATATATCTACCTCAACGTTATCTTTAAAAAATCTTGTCAAAATTCAAAAAAGTTATATATTCTTAATTTATGTTAATTAATAAAAATTATGTAACATTAATTATTATAATAACTAATAATTATTATAATTAATGATAATAATTGTAATATATTTAAATATTCTTTCAAATATATTATATTCCTTCTCCTCTACATGTTTTGACTCTGCCCTTCTCCATTAGCAAGAAGGACAAATAAGGATTGGTGAACCGTTTGATAGAAAGTCTGATAGAAGAGTTCTCAATGGCAATAAGGCAATTGCGTCTTAAAAAGTTCAGAACCCTGCTGATCCTCCTCGGGATCGCAGTTGGAGTGGCAACGGTAGTGGCTGTGGTCTCATTCGGAGAAGGCCTTCGTATCAATGCGGTTGAAGAGATCCAGAAATCCAGAGACCTGACCTTAATTGAGGTTTCTCCAGGCCTAAGAGAAAATGGACTTATCCTTATAAGTGATTCGAAAGTAGAGGAAATAAAAGGATTCGAGGAAGTAGTCTGCCCATACATAAAAGACGCCTATGTCAGCCCATCAGGAAGCTATTTTGAATTGTTTGGCGTTCAGGAAGACTACAAAACTGCAAATGAGTTTGAACTTGCTGGAGGGAGCTGGTTTGAAAGTGGGCAAAACCAGATCGTACTTGGAAGTGATCTATGGGAAAAATTGGAGAAAATTGATGGAATCAAAATAGGGGTTCCGACAACAGCCAAGCTGCGCCTTTATGGAGAAGACGGGAGACCCCTTGATAAGGAGGTAAGGTTCACTCCTGTGGGTTATTTGAAACCAACAGGAAGTGACATGGATTCCGGAGCCTTCATAGAACTTGAATCTGCAAAAGAACTCAGCAACAAAGAGTATTATGATGGAGTTCTGGTAAAAGCGGAAAGTTCTTCCCAGGTTCCCGAAACCAGAGCACAGATCGAAAAAATAGGGCTTGCCTCTTCAAGTGCCCAGGATGAAATCGACTCAGTCAACCGGATCATGAACGGAATAACATTTGTCCTTGCCCTTTTCTCGAGCATTTCCATACTTGTAGGAGGGCTGATGGTGGTAAATACAATGGTAGTCTCGGTCTACGAAAGGACCAGAGAAATAGGAATTTCAAAAGCTCTCGGAGCTGCAGAGTCTGATATCCTGAAGATGTTTTTAGCCGAATGCCTGATTATAGGAGCCTTTGGAGGTATTTTGGGAGACCTTATTGGTGTTATTTTCTCAGTCCTGATAGACAGGATCGGAAAAGCTCTTTTGATATCGAGGCTTGAAATCGGGAATATCGAGCACCTGACCGCTTTGAATTTCAAGATTCTTGCAGCCGGGTTTCTGATATCGCTGGTTGTGTCCATACTTTCAGGACTCTATCCTGCCTGGAGAGCTGCAAAAATGGATCCGGTCAGAGCTCTCAGACATCTTTAAAGGATCCCTAATCAGTTGGGAGAGGATCTGTCTTGAATACAAGAAAAAAAATCTTAATAATAGGGCTGCTTGGAATCGGGCTCCTTTTCCTCCTCTCACTCCCCCAAGGAAATGGGGGCTGGCAGGGAGACGGAATTCCTCCATATACAATTGCAGAAGGAGTTATTAGAGGAGAGGTATATGTCAATGGAGGGCACGGCTATACCGGTGAAAACCCTTACCTTAGGTATTTTGAGTTACCCCCTGGAGAAGTCAGATATGCCAGGCTTTATGTACCGGTCTGGAACTACGACAGTGGGGACAATGTAAGAATTACGATCAATGGAAAAGAACTTGCTTTAAGGGAGGAACCTGATTACGTTTCAGCCTGGGGGACAGCCCTCTATTGTCTCGAAGCAAACAGTTCGCTCCATTCAGGATTGAATGAGGTTTCGGTCTTATCCAAAAATCCGGGAGGTGGGCCTTATGGAATTGCCCTTACTGCAGTTTTGGAAAACAAATCTCTAGCCCCGATAAAGTTCTGGATTAATGAAGGTAATTATGCTCTTACATATACAAATAAAAAGGACAGTGTAACAAGCACCTTTGAAAACACACCCTCCGGGAAAAATGCAAGCCTCCACGTCCTGCTTGTAGCAGGCACAGAAGGAGAACAGGATGAACTTTACTTTGATTCTACCAAAATTGGAAATGATGTGGGGAGATCAGCTCAGGGCAAGTACTTTGACCTCTACTCAGTTCCTGTATCTCTGAAGGGGACGGAAAGTACTCTTCGCTTCGAACGAGGAGAGGAAGGCTATATCCATCCCTGTGTTGCAGTCCTTGTTTCGGAATCGACGTCAGAAACCGAGTTTCTTAAACTTTACGAGCAAAAAACTGCAAAAGGAGGACAGGTCCCCCTTTCAGTAATCATTGTCTGTCTTGTGACTTTCCTGGCAATTGCTTTAAGGTTCATGAAAAAATGAAACTGTCACTGAAAACAGGCTGCTGAAAACAGACTAAATAAAAATTAATTTTATATAAAAGAGGTAAAACATGAAACATGAACGGATTTTTGCAGCAATACTTGCACTTATCACGGCAGTTTCCCTTGTTTCCGGGGTTCTTGCATCCGGGACAGTTTTCGTTTCATCCGCTTCATCCGCTTCTCCCCTACAGTGCAGCTTTGAGATCCCCCTGGACAAGAACCAGGCTCCAGATAAACTTGTAGCCGGGCATTCCTGGGAGAGAGCCAGGGTAAATATTGAAAATTCCGGGAATGAGCTCTTGAACAATGTGACAGTCTTCATAGAAGTTCCACAAAACCTGGAAGTAGAGGTTTCTTCGCAGCCATATCCCACAACAAAAGAAGGTCAGATGATTACGGCTGAAATTGGAGATATGGCTTCAGGCCAGAGTGCAGACATTTTCCTTGAAATAAAACCCCCATCTTCAATCGAATTCAAAAAACAGGTCATTTTTACTATACACACGGCTTACTCAGGAGGAGAGCAGCAAAGTGAACACAGAGTAAGCCTTATACCTCCACCTTCCTGGATGACTTATTTTACAATCCTGGCAAGTCTATTACTCTTTGTCGGCATTCTGGCAGCAGTAAAACATTTTGGAGTCCTTGATCTTTTTTCAACCGTTGACCTTATCACAATAGCGCTTCTTGCTGCAGTTATTGCCGTTGTGTTCCGATACCTGAGCAAACTAATCAACCTGGGATGGTTTGATGGGCTGATTATTGCAATCCCCACTGTTGTCCTTATGATAGTGGCTCTGCAGCTTGTCCGAAAACCGGGAACTGCAACCCTGCTCTTTACCTGCGTCCTGCTAATCAGCATGGTTGTCTGGGGCTCTCATATAATGTGGCTGGGGTTTTACCTGGCTGAAGGAGTTGTTGTTGACCTTCTGGTCTTCCTTTTCAAGATGGATTATGCAGACAGGCGCGTGACTGCAGTTATCTACGGGATATCGAGGGGCGGAGTCTCAACCCTTGTATTTTACCTGCTCTATGCTCCAGTAGAGTGGAAAATTTCCTACGCTCCCTGGTACATAGGGATGCAGCTCGCAATTGCTTGTGCAGGAGGGCTTATAGGAGGGCTTCTCGGTTACGACACAGCCATAAAAATGAGCGGAGCAAGGCTTTAAAAAACCGATTTTGATCAATTAATTTCAGGACAGCGGGTTCTGAGGAAGCTTTTCAGTTCTGAAACCGTAAGCAGTTTGGGAATATCAAATCCCTGCTTTCTCAGATCCATAGCAAGCCTTGAAGGAAGAGGGGGAATAAGCCCTGCTGCACCCAAATCCTCAGAACTTGAAAATACATCTGCTGCTGCCCCATCCAGCAGGATTTCTCCCTGCCTCATGACGACAACCCTTTTCGCATACTCCGCTGCGAGCTCCATGTCATGAGTTATGAGGATAACTGTTTTTCCAAGCCTGTTCAGTTCCCTGATTTTATCCAGAAACTTATGTATGTGCCCCCTGTCCTGTCCTGTAGTAGGCTCATCAAGGACCAGAAGATCCGGCTCAAGGGCCAGAATGGAAGCTACTGCCAGCCGCTGTCGCTGTCCCCTTGAGAGGGCTTGAGGGTGTCTGTTTCTGTAGGCAGAAAGTTCCATTATTTCCAGGGCAGAGTTTACCCGCCTTTTTATTTCCTCTTCGGGCAATTTGAGATTCGCGAGTCCAAAACGGACTTCTTCGTATACGCTGTCCATAAAGATCTGCGAGTCAGGGTTCTGGAAAAGATATCCTATCTGCTGGGACAGCCTGGCTGTAGAATAATCTCCAATGTCTTTCCCATTGAGAAGGATTCTCCCGGAAGAAGGCCTGTAAAAACCCATTAAATGCCCTGCCAGGGTTGTTTTTCCGGCTCCGTTATGCCCGAGTAGAGCAAGAAATTCCCCATGTTTGAGCTCCAGGCTTATATTTTTAAGGGTTTCCGAGCCGTCCTCATGCCTGCAGCAGAGTTTTTCTATCCGGACGTGAGGAGAACTTTCTTCTTGAACCGGGAACAAAACTGGAATTTCGATTTTTGTTTCCTTCTGGCTTTCAGGCTGAGGCGCTTCTGGAGGCAGTTGCAGGAGTCCTGCGAGTTTATTCAGAATTTTTTCGTAAGAAGGAGGGCTTGAATTCTCGAAGGGCAACCCCAGAAGGCTGGCAATTTCTATAAGTTGAGGAGGATAAATTCCATGTTTTTTGAGTTTTTCTTCATTGTGGTATAAGATTTCAAAAGGTTTACCGTCAAGAATGAGCTTGCCTGCATCCATAACAAGCATACGGTCTGCCATTTCAAAAACTTCGTCAAGTTTGTGCTCTATAAGAATAATGGTTGTTTGCTTTTCTGAATTTAGCCTTCTGAGCAGCTCGAGCACTTCCCGGGTGCCTTCAGGGTCCAGATCCGCAGTTGGTTCGTCAAGCACAAGGATTTCAGGCTCCATTGCCAGGTTCCCTCCAATTGCAGTCCTCTGTTTTTCCCCTCCTGAGAGCGTGAAGATGAAATGATCCCTCAATTTTTCCAGCTTTACTGCTTTTAAGGCATGTTCTACACGAGATATAATTTCTGGTCTGGGCAGGCCAAGGTTTTCAGGCCCGAATGCAAGGTCGTCTGCTACTGTAAGAGAAAATAACTGGGTTTCAGGGTTCTGGAAAACCATCCCTACTTCAAGAGCCAGCCTGTGGACTTTTTCATTCTTGAGGTCTTTTCCCCTGAGCAGGACGCGCCCGAAAAGGTCTCCCCCTGATACCTCAGGCACCAGCCTGTTAAGGCAGCGGACAAGAGTACTTTTCCCACAGCCGCTTGGGCCCACAAGGAGCACTAATTCCCCTTTTTCAAGCTCAAGGCTCACGTCTGAAATTACCTGAAAATCTGAATAAGGATAACTGAATGTAAGTTTTTCAAACCTTATATATGCAATTCTGTTTTCTGCTGGCTCCATACTATCGTTCTATTCCTTATTCATTAAAGCTTAAAATACTTATGAAAAGTAACAAATAGTTTGATTATTATTTACTTTTATGTGATAAAAACCATTATGGAGGATTACGGCTGAAGAGTATTTTTCGCTATGAACAAAAAGACAGCCTGCTTCACAGGCTGGACCCAAGAGTAAAACTTCTCTGGCTCTTCGGGATTTCGATGCTGAGTGTTGTGCTCGGGACTCCTTATTTGCTGGTGGCGCTGTTCTTCTCAACTCTGCCTTTCTGGTTCATTCTGAAGCCCGCCAGAAGCAGGATAAAGGCAATACTCCTTGTATTTGGGAGTATTATGGTGAGCTTTACTCTCTCTCAAGCTCTCTTTTATTATTGGGCCAAGGACCCGTTGTTTATTCTAATTCCTCCATCCTTCCTGCTGCTGGGCCCTCTTACAGGAGGAGTTTATTTCTACGCCGATGGAGCTGTTTACGGGCTGTATCAATCTTTCCGTTTTATGACTGGGCTGAGTGCTGCAATGCTTATGCTTGCTACCACCCATCCTTCAAGGCTGATTTCCGGATTTGTCCGTTTTTTCGAAATAAAGATAGGAGGAAAAAATTACAGGATAGGACTTCCCTATGAAATTGCATTTATGCTCTCCTCTGCAGTCAGTTTTGCCCCTACAATGCTCGAAGAAAGCGGTATAATTCTAAATGCAATGCAGGCAAGAGGGCTTGAGTTGAAAGGAGGTATTTGCAGAAAAATAAAAGCCATGAAATATATCCTTGTGCCTCTGGTGGTTAACGTACTCAGGGCAGGAAGAAAACTCGCAATAGCTGCCGATGCCCGAGGTTTTCGAGCAAACAGGCACAGAACTTACGTAAACGAACTCAAGCTAAAAAGGAATGATTATGTTTTTTTGGCATATACAATTCTTTTTACGGTAACGGGCCTCTATCTCAGCTACGCGGGTTTTGGAGGGACAGTCCCGGTTTGACGGAAAAGAAATTTCCGAAAAACCGGAGTCTTGCTATTTAAGTTTATTTCACCATCTGCGTCTTACCATCATTTTTCTTGATCATTTTCTTGATCATTTTCTTGATCATTTCTTGATCATTTTTCTTCTTGATCATTTTTTATATTATTTTCTGGCTTTCTGCTTCCTGAGACTAATTTTCGCCCTGTTAAAAAGGCAAGGGTAAAACCGAATCCAAACCCTGGAGCCTTTTTAGTTTCGGTCTCGGCTGTTTCTGGAGTGTTGCCCGTTCCCTCTAGTTTTTCAGAAGCTTTCTTTGTTGAGGCCTGCACTTCTTCTGCGAGCGGATCTTTTTCAATCACCAGGAAAGCCCCCGAAGGTACCACATAATCACCTATTGCCTGGAAAAGAATGGTATTTTCTCCGGCCTTCAGGCAGTCCGTGATATCCCTTTTATCAATTTCCAGGTCTGGGTAAGGTTTTCCATCACAGATTCCCGGAAACATTTCCTCATTAACAATAAGGGTGTTATTCTCCCAGTTTCCAGATTGAGTAATCGTCCAGAGGGCCGCATTACGGATAGGAAGTTGCAGGTCTGGCCTGAGCATTTCACATACTGTCTGGTTCGGGGTTGTATCGTAAAGAGGGATACCATTTTCATCCATCTGGGAATTGAGCATATCAGCTCCTTCGTTGATCCAGTATTCGATATCCTTCCCATCAGGAGCCGTGTATATGACAAGCAAACCCACACCGCCAATGCAGACATAAGAAACACCCGGGCCTGTGTTTTCAATGGACGTACTAAAAGTTCCGGAGCTGTTTACATAAGCGCTCACGTCATAAGCCCACGTGCCTGTGGGATAATCATAAATTCCCCAGCCTTTCCTATCGCTGTACTCCTTTTCAGATTTAAGCTCTTCCCCATTAAAGCTCAATTTCATCTCAGGGTACCTTCCAGTCATCCCTTCGGCACTCCATGTCCAATAATTATAGAGCCTTGCAAGTTTTACGGTTGCCCCTTCAGGCAGATTGAGATTATGGCTTACAGTATACACATCTCCTGGATAGACCTTTCCGCTGTAATAGCTACTTCCTATAGTATAGTAAAGGTCCCCCTTAACTGTATCATGAATGTATGTTTCAAGAGGCTTATCTCCAACATAACCATTATTTTCAGGGGCCTGAGCCAGGGAAGGTATAGTTAACAGGCAACATAAGCTTACAAGCAAGCAACAAAGGCCTGCAAGCTGATAAAGCATATTTCCTTCCCTGCTGAGTTTTATTCTCTTTAATTTATATTCATATTTTGTTTTATATTTTCCATTTAGTTCCCAACTCGTTTTCATTCTATAAGTCCTCCTCTGATTCTTTTTATGCGTATCCTGTCTTTTATAAACCACGTAAAATTTCTTTTCAATAAATTCTATTTTTTGCACAATTTTCTATATTTTATTTCAATATCTCCTCAAAATCAAAATGAAGAAATATGCGGCAACAATCTCGGCCATTTAACATAAGGAATCAGGACACAACGTCTTCAACAAATTTGGGAAATGTTATCTAACAATTTTATTAAGTACATAATCAACATTTTTAATTATTTAAATTTTTTTAAATAATAAGTATTCATAGCTTTTATGTAATATTAATTGTTATTAATTTTAATTCTTTTAGCTTTTAACCTATACTCTTATTTGATATAAGAAAAATTCGATTAATATTTGAAATCCCATTTTAAGTCCCTTCCAGTTCCTAATTTTATAGACATGAATATGCCCCCGCTTTGCAAAAAAAGCTTGAAAACGGTGTATAATGAATGCTTTGCAAAAAAAGCTTGAAAACGGTGTATATATGAATGCTTCGAAAATGATATATTTGTGAATGTTTTTTGCAATACTTTGTTTTAGATATATGAAATTTCAATCAATTAATTTCAGTAGTTCACTAATTTTTTAATTTTCCTTAAACGATGTTTTCCGATACCTATATATATTGTGAAAAC
>DADO01000182.1 GCA_002509325.1 Methanosarcina sp. UBA402
GATACTGTCAAACTTAGGTTTTAAAGAACACAATCACTGCCCTCCGGCATAAATTTTCAATGTTATATCATCTGTACTCTTTTCAGAAAAAATAGATAATAGTTTCTCTTCCTGCATTTTCTAACCTCTTAACATTGTTCTGTGTACTGCACAGCAGTTCATTTTCATGCGAATGAACAGTGCACAGCAATTTTCACAGCACTGAATCATTTTTATGAACTAGTACTTCAATGTCAACAGGTTTTCAGGAATACGCTTTTTATCCTGTAGCCAGGAAGACGGGTGAGGAATCCAGGAGGGTCGAAGACTTTCCAGATACCAATAGAAAAAAACCATGTTCAAGTTTTCTGCTGTTGTTTACCAGTTAGCAGATTTCAGATCTGTATTTGTTACCAGCAAACAATTTTCGCTTTCAATTTTATACAAATTCTATAAAGAATTTACATTTGAAATTAGATTCATAACCTGGATATAAACATGCTGGCTTCCATAAAAAGCTACTTATTTTATCAGCAGAAGCTTAAAAAGCCCCTCCAATATCCAGCAGACCTGAGATGGTGCCCGTAAAAGCGCCTGTGAGAAAAAGGATACCAAGATAAAGGGGTTCTGTAGGAGTCATTTCCAGTTTAGTATTTTTAGTTTAATGACTCTTCGCTGTTTCGAGTGGTAGGTTACTTCAGCCATTTCCTAAATATAGGAATGGCAGGTATAAAATTTAGAACATAATCAAAAAATACAAAATAAGTTACCTGAGGCTATGCACAATTTGCTGATATCCTGAAGCTGCATGCCGGTGAATTTATGTATGGTTAAATTGGAAATGGGAATATTTTCTCGAAAACATAATTTCTTGCCGTTAACTATTTAAAAGAGGAGGATTATTTCAGTATCCGTTAAGGGGCTGTGGCCTAGCCCGGTATGGCGATGGGCTCCAGCGGATAAATGATGAACAACGGGTCTACCGAGTCTTTCCCGACGGGGCAGGACAATGAGGAACCGTTGGAGCACTGATAGATGCTCACCAGAAAGCTGTAAATGCAGTTGTTCGGAGATACCCGTCGATCGTGAGTTCGAATCTCACCAGCCCCACCTCTTTTAATTTAATTCTGTTTCTTAAATTATTTTTAACATTTCTCCATTATACTTTTTAAATTTAATATGGCGTTTTAAATTTTAATATGGCGTATACATTTTTAAATCTTCTATAATTTCAACTTTATAATTATTTAATGCCTGTCCCGAAAAAATTACGGATCTAGCTTTTATTATCTGGAAATATGAGGAGTTTTAAGAAGTAATACTTTCACATAACTTTCCCAATAGTTAATAACCTCCAAATCCAATCCTCTTCTACTTGCTCAAACCTTCTCAATAACAACTGAGGTTCTTCCTTTGAGGCGCAAAAAAGAAGAAATAGCTGTCCTTGTCAGAGCCACCCCTGAAAAAAGCAAAAAGAATGGAAATGGGTATGCCGTAGGAGTTATCGGCATCAATAGAAATGGAGAATTGCTGAGGCTCTATCCTCTGGGGTTCAGGTATGGGGAAGGGCTTATTGACATCAGAAAGAATGACCTGCTTGAGGTCACAGTCACTAAACCTGAGAATGATGTCAGATGGGAGAGCAAAAAAGTACTCAGTCAGGTTAACCTGGAAAACCCTCTGAAAGAAAGGGAGATAAAAGAGCTTGTCCTGCCGCTCGTAACGTCTATAGAAAGGCTGAATCTCGAGGGAGCGAGCCTTGGAGTAATAAAGCCGGAAATACTGAATCTCGAGATAAAGGTGAACATCACTGAGGTTTATGGCCGGCAGCAATATTTTAACCTCATGGGAGATTTTCTGGAAAAAGGGAAGAAAGCCAGAATGCCTGTCGAGGTCAGGTGTTTTTTCAGGTGCGAGGGAGAAGAGGCGTGCAGGGGGCATAAATTAATTCTGCTCGACCGGGAATTCAATGAAACCGTGAGGAATATCATAAGGGACGAGCAGGAACCAGCATCGATTGAAAGGAAAATAAAAGAGCATTTCTCTGGCCTCATAAAAGAGAGGGAACTTTACTTTATTACCCTAATTTGACAGATTCTGCTAATTAATACAGTATTTTCTTACACAAAACACATCGTATCGACACATTACATCTCGGTAAAATTAAAAACGTCAGTAAATCATAAGGCGTAAGACAAAACTTTGAATTGCATATGAAAACAGAAGCATGAAGCCCATCTAGACATTAAAAAATGTATGCTTCTGTCAAATTTGGGTTATTATGGGAACCCATTTCACGTATGGGACCTGGATAATAACTGGGCTTTTCTGCCCGGAAAAAAACGACAAGATCCAGAGCAGTCTTGCTGGATTTTAAAGTAATGTGGGAAACAGACTCAAATATACTAAAAAAGAAGGCTGAAATTACCATAAAAAGAAGGAAAAAATTGGTTGTAACCAGGTTATTAAAAACACTCATCCTTCAAGTTCTTTTTTCAAAAAGGCTTCCAGCCTGTCCATACCTTCCTTTATGTTTTCGATACTGTTGGCATAGGAAAAACGCAGATAGCCTTCGGCACCATTGCCGAAATCGATTCCAGGGGTAACTGCAACGCCGGCTTCGTTAAGGATACGGCGGCTTAGTTCAAGGGAATCGCTGCCGTACTTGCGAGCGTCGGCAAGGACATAAAAAGCACCCATCGGCTCTTTGCGAACATCAAACCCCATTCCGATTAGCCTTTTCAACATATACTGGCGGCGGGTGTTGTAAGTCTGGACCATCTCGGCAACGTGCTCCTGCGAACCTTTCAGGGCTGCAATTCCTGCCTCCTGGACAAATGAGTTGGCGCAGATAAAAAAATTCTGGTGGATTTTCTGAATCGTACGGACGCATTCAGGAGGACAGATAATATAGCCGAGCCTCCAGCCAGTCATTGCGTACAGTTTGGAAAAGCCGTTCAGGACAAAGGCATTTTTTGTGTATTCCAGGATGGTGTGCTCTTCTCCGTTATAGATCAAGCCCTGATAGATCTCATCCGAAACAATAGGAATTCCTACTTCATCTGCGATCTCTGCAAGGCTTTGTAAATTTTCGGGAGACATAACATGCCCGCCTGGGTTTGAAGGACTGTTGATCAGGACGGCTTTAGTATTCGGACTCAAACACTGCCTTACTGTTTCCGGTTCGAGGGCAAATCCATTTGTCTCGTTTGTGTAAACAAAAACAGGGGTTCCGCCCAGGTATTTCACAAAATTCGGATAGCAGGCATAATGAGGGTTTGACATTATTACTTCATCCATTCTCTCGAGCAAGGCCATAAAAACTATCAGGAGACCCGGACTTGTGCCAGACGTTACAATGACCTGATCCGGGCTCAGGTCGATCCCAAACTTACTGTGGTAAGATTCAACTATTGCCTCTCTGAGTGAAAGTAGTCCCTGGCTGTGAGTGTATTTTGTAGCTCCTCTGGCAATAGCAGCACAGGCAGCCTCACAGATATGGGGAGCCGTAGGGAAATCAGGCTCCCCGACTTCAAGATGGATTATGTGTTTCCCCTCAGCTTCCAGAGCTTGAGCACTTTCCAACACTTCCATCACGTAGAAAGGAGGGATATCTTCAGATTTTTTTGATAAGATACATTCGGAGTTTATAGAAATCATAAAAGACCTTCTGAAAATCAATTATTGTGAAAGGGGCTGAGGTAAAAGCAAATAAGCTGCTGAAGCTATACCTGGAACTGCGTATGCTTTCAAGATTTAAATATTCTGTGGGGAAATGCCGATTCAGAATTCAGAAATTAGAAATTAGAAATTAGAAATTAGAAATCAAAAATCAGAAATCAGAAATCAGAAATCAGAAATCAGAAATCAGAAATCAAAAATCAAAAATCAAAAATCAGAAATCAAAAATCAAAAATCAGAAATCAAAAATCAAAAATCAGAAATCAAAAATCAGAAATCAGAACTTATAGAACAAAAAGGAAAAGGATATTCCTAAAGATAAAAAGAAAAAATTAAACCCTTAGAAAATAAAAAGGAAAACCAATTCCTAATGAAATAGGTTTTATAATGTTGTTTAATCTCTTGGCATTATTTTTTCGAGAACCTCTACATCAGGGCTATCCCAGTCCTGGCTTTCAAGTGTTTTCGCAAAATCTCGTTGGAAAACCTGGAACTCTTTAACGTTTTCTGGAATTATATTAAGGAAGTCATAGTCCCCATATGCCCCTGTAAAGAAGGAAGAAACCGTTTCCTCAAACTTTTCCTCGATTCTCTGCGGGTACCAGAACCCATTTTGTGACAGCAAGACGAGGTTAGGATCAGGAATAGGCATCTCATCCTGGTAAGTATAAAACCCTATGAAAATCTCTTCGCCATTCTTTGCAAGAACCAGTTTCTTCTCAAACCCGGATTTCTGGAGCTTAAGGAACCATTCCCCCTTTAAAAGATCGGCAACTTCAATGATTATCCCATGGGCTTTGAGTATCTCTTCTGCCACCTGCTGTATTTCCAGAATAAAAGTTTTGCGCTGCTCCTCAGGCATTTCAAGACAGGACATACAGCTCTTGCCGGCTGGAACGCCAGCATACTGAGCCCCCTCTTCATCGGGGTTTTTAGGTCCTTCTACCTTTCCTTCATCTTTTCCCGTACTCTGCTTTATATCAGGAACAGCCTGCCGCATCTCATTTTCAGGATATTCTACCGTAATTTAGCACCCCCTATGCATAATAGGTCAGAATACCCATAAATATTAGGTGCTTACCGCAAACTTTTGAGAAAAGTTTGATCAAAACCGGAAAACGACTCAACGGCGTAATTAACTGACCCAACGGCTGCAGCCCAACGATTGTGGGGCAACGATTGAAGGTTAACGGCCTGGTTTAGATGAGATGGTTACCTGAAACGTTCGGCTCTCCTTAAGAGATTTTGAGGAGATCGATCCACTTCGTCGCAGATAATCCTGTGGCGGATTGAGCCTGGAAGAATTGAGCAGGTCTGATTGTCCGTGCCCCGAAGCCCCCAGGTTTCATCCGTTAGCAGGAAGTAGGAGTTTTCAAGTCTGATCCCTTTTGCTTCCAGCGAAGAGAGCACCAACGGGTCGGACAGATCTTTCCTTATTTCTTCTGCAACTTTTACCTGGGTCCCAGGTCCTCCTTTTCTTATAAGATAAAACCGGTCATCTGAAAGGATTTTATCCAACGTACGGATTATCAGCCTGTAGCAGGTTCTCTTATTCGTAGATTTTTCTTCGACTTTCTCCAGATAAAGGATATTGCGCCCTTTTTGGGCAATGTCGGAGAGAATATCCTCCCTTCGAGAAAAAGATTCCACCTCACAGGTGGGAACATTCAGGAAAAATATGGGAAACTTTTTAGATAAACTGTCTGCAATTGCCTGATTCATCTTTTCGCGTGGAATATATTCAAAATCAATATTAAGCCCCGATAATTTCTTTTCGATTTCCTGACATTCCTTCTGGAAAGCTTTTACGGCTTCAGTCGAATCGTTATAAATGGTAATATCCCGGTCGCCTTCAGAAAATATTTTCGAAAGTATTACAGCGAAATTAAGGGCTGCAAGCTCACACTCAAGGTTATTTTGAGGGACATCAGGAACCTTTGTTGTGGACTGGTGGATCTGCTTTCCATCCCGGAGCACTGTACAACCAATATAAGAGTCCTCACCTTCATTAAAGGAAGAGTCACAATAAATTTCAAACATACTTATTTTCACCTTTTCAGTAGAAAAATTTCATCATGGACTAGGTTACGAACTGGATTAAGATGTATAGGTGAACTACCACCGAGCTAAA
>DADO01000049.1:0-286 GCA_002509325.1 Methanosarcina sp. UBA402
TGTTTTCTAAGCTTACCTGTGTACGGAAATTTAGCATACATAAAGCAGAAAAGAAGAGCGAGATGCTAATGCGTGAATACCCTGGAAAATATCAACTGATTATTGGCGGACCACCAGTATTTTGAATTTCAGTACAAAAAGTCCATCAGATTGACAAAAATTTACTAAAAATTATTAAACTTCGAATCAATGTCGCTATTCCACTGTGAATTATAATTAATGAACTTTTCTCAATCTCCCTTAAATACACATTTCGAAAAGGTGTAGATGGAAAGATCAGGATCTC
>DADO01000049.1:537-684 GCA_002509325.1 Methanosarcina sp. UBA402
TTCACCGTACATCAGAGATGTGCTATTGGATGACTTGAACTAAATAACACAGGCTTACTATACTAAACTCTCTTGAACTATACCAAACTCTCTTGAACCTGATATACTTAAAGTTTGATACCATGAAGTTTGATACCATTGAAGTTT
>DADO01000049.1:1034-7745 GCA_002509325.1 Methanosarcina sp. UBA402
CCTTAACCGAATACAAATAAATATCATTTGAAGTTTGATATCATCTAAAACCTGATATTTTTGAAATATGAAATCGATTGGTATTTTATATGGAATAAAGGATAAAATGAATATATAAGCGAGGATAGGCGAATTTTGAATGTTAATAGGAATTGATGTCGGAGGCACTACCACGGATGCAGTGCTTATCCGAAATGGAAAAGTATGCAGTACTGCTAAGGTTTCTACTGAACCCGGAAATCTTCTGAATACCCTACTTGAAGCTCTTGATACGATCAGCAGAGATGTTCCTCCAGACCAGCTGAAAAGGGTGGTATTCAGTACAACCGTGATAACAAATCTCATTGCCGAAGGCAAAACTGACCGTGTAGCCCTGTTGCTGATTCCGGGACCTGGAATTAACCCGGCAAGCTATACTTTCCCTGACAGCTTTTACCTGAAAGGAGCTATGGATTATAGGGGAAGGGAAATCCAGCCTCTCGATGAAGCCGAAATAAGGAAAACTGTGGATTTGGTCCGAGAATCCGGGTTTTCGAGAGCAGCTATTATAAGTAAATTTGGGCAGAGAAATCCATCTTATGAACTCAGGATAGAGGAGATCTTCAGGGAGCTTTATCCAGACTGCAAACTGGAACTCGGGCATAAGGTATCGGGAAAACTGAATTTCCCAAGAAGGATAGCGACTGCCATGCTTACTTCTGCCACCAGGGAGCGTTATCAGGAATTTGTTGAGAGAATCAGAAAAGCTCTCGAAGAGAGAAATATCCGAGCTCCTGTCTATATCCTGAAAGCGGATGGAGGAACTCTCCCGGTTGAGAAATCAATAGAACTTCCTGTAGAAACTATCTTTTCGGGCCCTGCTGCCAGCACAATTGGAGCTTTAGCTCTTACCCCTGAGGGGCAGACCTCGGTGGTTGTGGATATAGGAGGGACTACCACAGACCTTGCATTAATCCTTTCGGGCAAACCCCTGCTGGCTTCTAAAGGCGCAAAACTTGGAGGCTTCCTGACACATGTTCGAGCCTTTGCTGTCCGCTCCATAGCTGTTGGAGGAGACAGTATTGTAAGGGTTAAGGATTCGGATGCCGGTACAAAGTTAATAACAGTAGGTCCTGAAAGGGTAGGCCCGGCTTATTGCATGGGAGGAAATGAAACTACCCCGACTGATGCCCTAAAGTTTCTTGGGCTTATAGAGGTAGGAGATGCCGAACGTGCAAGTGAGGCGATCAAAGCCACAGCTTCCAGCCTGGGTAAATCCGAAACTGAAACTGCATCTCTGATTGTGGATAATGTTGCACGGACTATTGCTGATGCAGTTAATGGGATGTTTCTTGAATGGGAACAGGAGCCTGCCTACAGGATATGGGAGGTTCTGCAGGAGAAAAAGGCAAGGCCTGAAAACGTGGTAGGAGTCGGGGGCGGGGCAAAAGGCCTCATTGCCGAGATTGCAAAGAAACTCAATGCAAAACCTGTTATCCCTGAATACGCCGAGGTAGGAAATGCCATAGGAGCAGCCGTTGCAAGGCCCACGCTTACTCTGAACCTGCATATTGATACTGAACAGGAAGTGTACTCCGTTGCTGAGGAAGGGGAGATTGCCAGTTTAAAAGCAACAACCCTCAGGAATATTAATAAAATACGCCTTAATGAAGCTGAAGCTCTTGCTGCAAAACTCTTGAGGGAACGTGCGGAAAAATTTGGGATTTCCGAGTATGCAGGCGAAGCCGAGGTTGTTAGCAGTGAAGTTTTCAATGTCGTCAGTGGCTGGTACACTTCAGGGCGACTTTTTGATGTGAGTATGCAGATTCCTGCAGGCCTGATCCCGGAATGGAAAAGGAGGGTAAAAGCATGAAACTGGGATTTGGAAAACTCAGGGATGTGCTGAAAACCGGATTAGGGAAAGATACCGAAACAGGGGAAAAAGAGCAGGTAGAAGGGAAAAACAAGACAGAGAAAGAAGAAATGCATACGATAAGAAATAAAGAAAACAAGCCTGAAATATCCGAGGGAAATGAGGAAAATACGATGGAATTGAAAAAGACCGGGCTGGAACTGAAGAAAGACGGACCTTTGTCTCCGGCAGACCGTAAAGAGGCAAAAAAGACAGGCCTTATTTTTTTCCCGGCTTTCGACTGGGCTATTTCTCCGACCCATCCAGAAAGAGAAGAGCGCCTCCTATATACCAGGGACCAGATTTTTGAAGAAGGCCTGATGGACCTGCCAGAGATAGCCGAATATAAACCTCGCCTTGCAGAGTACAAGGATATTGCCAGAGTTCACTTCTGTGTGCCTGACATAGAAACCCAGGCTACAACCCCTCACCTGATCGCAGCAGGCAGCTGCCTGGTGCTTGGGGATGCCCTCATGAAAGCCGAAGTAAAAAACGCTTTTGCCCTTGTCCGTCCGCCAGGACACCATGCAATGACAGTAGCGCACGGAAACCGGGGATTTTGCAATATCAATAACGAAGCTATTCTTGTCGAGTACCTGAGGAGAAAATATGGGATCCGCAGGCTTGCAATTATAGATACTGATGTGCATCATGGGGACGGAACCCAGGAAATTTTCTATAATGATCCTGATGTGCTTTTTATTTCCTTCCACCAGGACGGAAGGACGCTTTACCCTGGCTCGGGCTTCATAAGCGAACTTGGAGGCCCAAAAGCCCTTGGCAGGACAATTAATATTCCCCTGCCGCCCGGAACCCCTGATGAAGGCATACTTTATGTGCTTGATTCCCTGGTGCTCCCGATTCTTGAAGACTTCAAGCCTGAGCTTATCCTGAACTCTGCGGGACAGGACAACCACTACACGGATCCTCTCGCAAATATGCGCTTTTCCGCTCAGGGCTATGCAAAATTGAATGAAAAACTTGCCCCTGATATGGCAGTGCTTGAAGGAGGTTACGCGATCCAGAGTGCACTGCCATATGTGAATACAGGGATAATCCTTGCTATGGCAGGGCTTGACTATTCCTGCGTAAGGGAACCTGACTTCAAGCCAGGCATGTTTGTCCAGGCTGCAGGGGACAGAAAGACTTTGGAAGAGACAGTTGCAGCCCAGCTCGAAAACTGGAAAAACCGGGACAGGCTTGTAGAAGCCGAGGTTGCAAAACATGGGGACTTCTATACCCGGAGAAAACAGATCTTTTATGATACAGACATGATTCAGGAGATCCAGGAGGAAACAATCCGGATGTGCCCTAATTGCCAGGGCTACAAAACCATTGACTCCCGCGCCAACAGAAGCATAAATGACACCAGGATCTTCGCAGTTTCGGTTCCCATCTATGCTTGTGAGAACTGCCAGGCTGAAGCCAGGGAGGAGTACAGAAAAAGGCTAAATCACCCTGGATATGAGTTTGTTTACCTGCAGGATAAAAAACAGGATGAATACAGAGCATATAATCCGAGGGCAAGGAAGGAAACCGTTTACTGAGACATGAAAAATATCTCTTGAAGCACGAAAATGACTAATTAAGGTAAGATAGGTTTATTAAAGCAAAAATTCATTCAAGAATGCAGGGAAAGGCCTGTTGAAACAGAAAGTAATTAATTGAAGATGATTATGCAGATTCGCTTTCTTTTTAAGAGTGAGTCTGACCTCCCTGTATATTTTTTTCTATTTGGCATGAAAGTGCTTTCAAGTACTTTCATTTCTTTGTGCCTGTTATTCGAAGAATTTCATATTCGTTTTTTC
Source organism: Methanosarcina sp. UBA402 (assembly GCA_002509325.1). Taxonomy (GTDB): domain Archaea; phylum Halobacteriota; class Methanosarcinia; order Methanosarcinales; family Methanosarcinaceae; genus Methanosarcina. Next base: position 4,734 of record DADO01000049.1, read on the forward strand.
CCTTATTTCATATTCGTTTTTTTCCTTATTTCATATTCGTTTTTTCCCTTATTTCATATTCGTTTTTTCCCTTGTTTCTTGGCTATCCATTATTCCCCGAAAAATGAAGAAAAAAGCGGATATGGATATTACCGTGCTTTTCTCGATTTCCTTGCTCTCCGTGATAAAAGGGCCCCTGGAGGATTTTCCGTGATTAAAGAGCTTGGATTGGATTCCAAATTGTTAAAAAACCTCTATTCCTTGTTTTCCAGAGTTATTAGATATAAAGTGAGTTTTTCAGCTTTTCTTGTTACATCTGAAGTGAGTTTTTCAGCCCCTCGACTATCTATCCAGTAGTTGAAGGATAATGAGTGAGTTACTTTTAAGTATTTATGTTCGAAAATATAGCTTGTTTTATGTCAGTATCCTTTTTGCATGAGATAATAGGAAAGCCCGTACATATGATTTAAGAGAATATTTATAAAGATGATCTTGTTTTTCCGAGCAACTCTCTGAATATATTAATTTTATCCTGCATGATTAAAAATAATCAAGATTTTCTCAGGTTTCCAGGGGTTTTAAAAACCTGGTTTGGCTGGCTGCAAAGTAGCTGAAATACATCTTAACCGTTGATGTCAGCCGTCAGGCAAGTAAAAATAAACTGTAGTCAGTGTAAACTCTTTTTCAGCTTAGTATAATCGAAAAAGAGGTGTCGAAAAAGAGTTCTAGATAGTAAGGTAGAAAAATCTAGAGAGAATTACAGCAAGCAGAAACGCCAATTCTACAGTTTCTCTTTTTTATATTTTTTATAAAGATCTTATTTGGAACCGATAGATTTATATTATATTTGCAATAAGTTTCTAATTAATTTTATGAAGTTTCACTTTTAACTTCTTTTATCTGTATGGAGGGATTAGATATAAACAGAATAAAACTCTTATTGCTAACTTTTTTAATACTCACGCTATGCTCCGGTATCGGAGCAGCGGCTGAGGTTCGCCCAGGAGGTTCGATCCAGGCCGCAGTGAACAGTGCAAACCCTGATGGTGACACGATTGTCGTATACCCGGGGACCTATACAGAAAACATTGAGATTACTAAAAACAACCTGGTACTTATGGCAGCATCGCCAAATCCTGATGACACGAAAATTGTCCCCAGGGACATAAACAAAAGTGTAATCTTTGTGAAAGCAAAACCCAATTTAGTAATTAAAGGATTTACGATCAGCGGAGCCGCAAAAGATCTCTCAGGGATCTATCTGGAAGGCTGTAATGGCTGCACCATTGAGAATAATAAATTTTTAAACGATGCCCTGGGAGTGTACGTAAAGAATTCCGTCAATACCACTATACGCAATAATTTAGCTACCAGAACAAGTGAAGCTGGAAAAATAGGTAGAGGAGTTAACATTGAGGGGTCCGAGATAACGGCTGTTTTGAGCAATACGATTTCAAATCACAGGTACGGAATTTATTTTTCAGGATCCCAGAGTAATACTATCTCAGGAAACTCCATAAGCCAGTGTGCCGACAACGGTATAGTTATAGAAAAAAACTCAAATAATAATGTCCTAGAAAGCAATACTGTAAGCTCAAACGGGAAAAGAGGAATCTATCTGAAAGACTCAGGCAAGAGTAGCCTGAAAAATAATTTCGTTTCTTCCAATGGGGGAAACGGAATTGAGATAGAGGTGTCTTCTGGAAATAAAATTCTGGATAACACAATTTCAGGTATTGCTAAGAATACCAATATCCATGGTTTATTTGTGAATACCAGTAAAGATGATTATCTGCAAAACAACACAATCTCAAACTGTGAATACGGAGTAGTTATTAGGAATTCCGAAAATGATACTCTGATAAAAAATAATGTATATGACAATTTCAGAGGCTTTTACTTATCACATAAATCCAGCAGAAACACACTTTCAGGCAATAAAGCAAATTCTAATAATAATGGTATTATTATGGCGCTTGGAGCCAATAATAATATTTTGGAGAATAATGAAGCAAATTCAAACTCAGCTAGTGGTATTGCGCTGGACAGTTCAACCAGTAATAAAATATCTAACAATATCGCATCCTCAAACGACAAAGGTATTTATTTACTCTCATCGTCCAATGGAAATACGCTTTCAGGCAATACTGTGAACTCCAATAAAAACGATGGTATCCTTCTTCAGGGTACAAGTGGAAATAATGTTACCAATAACATTGTAAATTTAAATAACAGATATGGGATTTATGCAGTAAATTCCAATAACATTAACGTAGACGATAACACAGTAAAGAATAGTTTAAGGGGCATTTACCTGGATGTATCAGCAAAGAACGTGGTGTCAAAAAATATAGTCACTGATTGTTCTCTTTATGGATTATACTTCATGAATTCCAGTGATAATCGCCTTTCTAAGAATACAGTTAATGGCAACGGCGAAGGTATCACACTCAGCTCCTCTGTAAATAACGAGATCTCAGGCAACAAAGTCAGTTCAAACGGTTACGGAATTTTCATGTGCCCCAGAAGCACTGAGAACCGGGTTTATGATAACTATTTCAACAATGCCAACAATGCCAACATTAAAAATAGCAGAAGCGTCTGGAATATGAAAAAGACTCCAGGCAGAAACATTGCGGGCGGACCAACGCTTGGAGGCAACTTCTGGGGAACCCCCGCTGGTCTGGGGTTCTCCGATATTAATTCTGATAAGGACACGGATGAGGACGGAATTATAGATATCCCCTATGTTTCAGACAATCGCAATGTCACAGACGAGTACCCACTGATACGTTTTGTACTGCCTGTCGCAAATTTCAATGCTAACCCCACAAAGGGTTTTGTGCCTCTCACAGTCGAGTTTACGGATCTCTCAAAGGATGCAACCTCGATTAGCTGGGACATTAATGGTGACAGGAAACCGGATAATACCAATAAAAGCTTTGTCCATGTGTACGATACCCCGGGAATCTATAATGTCATTCTGACAGCAAACAATACAAATGGTACGGACTCAAAAACCTTGCAAATAAT
>DADO01000159.1:0-6089 GCA_002509325.1 Methanosarcina sp. UBA402
ATAGCTGAATAGTTACAAAAATTCGATAAAAATTTCTGTTCCGGTGATAAAACACCGGAGCAAAAAAGTCCGATTATAAGTTTACTTTTTCTCAGCATTTCCCGGCTGCAAACCAGGAATTTCTCCGTGCTCTATCCCGTATGTTTTGACAGCATTCGGAGCTCCCAGCAGGAGTTTTCGGATTCTGTTGTACACACTTGGGAACTTCAGGGCGTCAAGCTCTGCAAGAAGATCTGCCAGGATTTTTACCAGTGGGATGTGGTACTTTGATTCCATCTGGTCTATATTTGCAAAGGCATTGAGCATATTGACCGTACTGTATTCGTTTACAGGGGCAAGTTTTCTCAGGATTTCTGCAAAGAGGGCTCGGCCTTCTTCGGTCTGGAGTGATTTCTTCCGGTTGCGGGCAAAGCTTCCATAAAGGGCGCGCTGGTCATTTGTCTGCTCAATCCTGAAAGCGTCTGACCTTTCCATTTCCATGACAAGTTCAACTACGTCAGCGCTGCTGTTGCTTCCTATTACAGAGAGGAAAGCTTCCCAGGCAACAAGACTTTTCTTTGACTCAGCTTCAAAGGCCCTCAGGACTTCAATTTTATCGGGTGCTGAACTGTTCATGTATGCGGCAAATGCGCTCAGTCGGTCCGTTGCACAGGTTGCCGCCTCAAACTGCTGTTTTATCATGGCATGAATATCTGAAGTATCAAGGGTTGCTAGAATATTAAGACAGATATTTTTAGCCTGCCTGCTCTTGATTGTTCTTGCTGTCTCTTCAAGAGTGGGATCCCTTGGAGACGAGGCACTTTCAAAGAAGTGGTAGGCAGAGATCACAGAGTTCCTGTACTTCCAGGCAACTGCCTTCAGGAGTTTTTGTTTTACCTCATAAAGTTCCTGATACCTGTGGGCAAATTCCTCATCTTCAACGGACTCAAAAATGGTCAGGAACTGTCCGCCTGCCTTTTCGAGAAGCTGCCGGTCATTCAGAAGCCTGTAGTAAAGTTCGACAAAGTCTTCAGAGGGCCTTGCTTCAGGATTCTTAAGGAGCCTGAGTTTTTCCCTGTCAACGAGAGTATAAAAGGCTGTAAACCTGCCTATAATATCTCTGTCTCTTCTAACCTGCATCAGGAGCTCTTCCTGGCTTGCTCTGTATACGAGCTTTCCATAGAAAGAATAACCCCTATTAAGGGACAGGAAAGCTGGCATGTCCACGTTTTCAATTGTAATTTCGGTAGTTTCCCCGCTGACCCTTTCCAGGACTTCGGCAAGGTCATCTCCATTTTCGTCAACAAGGGCTGCTCTGAATGGGAATTCCCAGGGTTTTCCGCCGGCAGGGTATTTTTGTTTGAGGAAGATGGTGAATTTCCTGGCAGCTCTGTCATATTCGGCTGAAACCTCAACAACAGGGAACTTTATCTGTCTCAACCAGGTCTCGGACATTTCCTTTAAGGGCTGTCCACTTTCTTCTTCCATAGCTTCAATCCAGTCCTGAGTGCTTGCGTTGGAATGTTTGAACTTTTTGAAGTACCTGTCAAGGCCCCTGACAAAGGTATCCTTTCCTATAAGGGACTCGACCATGCGCACATATTCTGGGGCTTTTACATAAGTAACTGCAGTAATCAGGTCGTTTGGGTCATTAAAACCGTCAGGAATAATTGGCATGGAGGCTGCCCCCGAATCCAGGGCAAATGTTCCCGAGGCAGGCGCAAGCAGCTCAAGCACCCTGGAAAGCCTCTGGTAATCTTCGCCAAAGAAAAAGGCATGATGCTGTTCTTCAACATGTACGGTTACGGCTTCATTCAGCCAGATCTCAAACGGGCTTCTCCCGGTGACTTCAGATCCATTCTGGTTGTGATGATATTCGTGTGCCTTGACCTGGACCATATATTCGTAAGCTGGATCCGTTGTCTGTGGGAAAGGCATTATCCGGTTTGTGGTAATCGTGGTATTTCCTACATTTTCCATACCCCCGAAGTCCGAGTTCTGCATCCCGATTTCCCTGTATACCGTGCCTGTGTACCTGTACCCAGGACTGATGGTTTTGTCAAGTTCGGCAAGCCTGTCCCTCACCTTTTCAAGTTCTTCCAGCGTAAATTCAGGCTTTGTTTCAAGTTTCATCTTCTCTCGCATGCGGACAAGATCCCAGATCTCCATCCTGACAGGCAGCTTCACTTCATCGAACTGCTCGGGCCCTGTGAAAAGGTAGACCCACATAATGGAATCATGCAGGAGATCAAGCGCTTTTTCGGCTGCGATTGCATCTGAAGCTGGCGGCACAAGCAGCTCCAGCATAAAAGTGCCTCCGTCAGGATACTCAAATTTCCTTTTGAAAGTTGAATAAGTCCCAACTCCAAGGAAAAAGAGATAGGGCGCCATTGGCGTGACCGAGTTATCATAGACAATTTTGTCCCGCCCTGGTTTTACGGTGTGCCTCTCAACCACGACGTCCCCATTTGTAATCAGATTCGTATACCGCGAATCTGCGATGATGGTGGTGGTATAAGTGCATTTTGCGGTCATATCATCAATGCACGGCACAATTCTCTGGAACCCCCACTGCTGGCACTGCGTGATCTGCTGTGGAGGAGCCCCTGCCGGCGTCTCGTCATAGTATAGCCCTTCAAGGATATTTTTGGTAGGCCTGCAAACCGTATCCGTAATTACCGCAATCTCAGTATGCGGCGGAATCACATCCCTGAAGTTGATCTCGAGAATTGCGTCGCCTTTCCTGTACCTGTAAGAAACCTCACATTGTATGCAGCTCACAGCCCGAATCTCAAGATCCCTGCAGTTTAATTCCAGTTTCTCAATAGGGGCATCCTTTGTCCTTACCCTGAGTATGGATTTCACATTTGTCCTGTCATCATAGATATCAAATGTCAGGTCCATGTGCAAAACGTCAACAGTAAGTTCCCCGAAATCTTCAGGGTAATATTTGTAAAGCCTGTTCTTCATAAAAGAGTCACCGAGTAAAATTATGAAAGTTATGTATGGGATAGAAAAGGGTGAGGAGGGATTTAAAGGTGTAGTTTTGAAGAAGTGAACGTAAGTGATCTTTCATACACCCACTTTAAGCAATAGTTTAATATGTTGATGCATATACTAGGTATTTAGTGAAATATTTGTTCTTTTGTAGTATAATATTATGTATTTTCCAAAGAGTCAAATAATCTATAATAAAATATCTAATAAGTTATTGTGAGTTCTATGTTAATAAAAGGGATGTAAATGGACAATATAAATTGCTTAAAATATAGGCCTGCTAAGGGAAAAATCTGGTCTGTGGTGTTTAATCATCCATTGCGTCTGAACTCTAATGGAGAAAAGGGCAGATTGATAAGAAGGAGCCTTGGAACAGTAAGTTCCAAAACTGCAGATGTGTTTGTTAAAGAAATGAAAGACCTTCTTTCCAAAAAAGATTTGTGGGAGGGGGAACATAGAAAAACCAAAGCTGAAAAAATGTACAACTCTGTTGTAACCTCTGCATTTTATGATTCAATTTTACCTGAAATTAAAGATAACGAATCTACCCCAATTCGTGAAAATCTTTTGCCATTACCTTCTTCTGACGATGGATACAGTAAAGTTCTTTTAGTAGGTACGACTGGAGCTGGAAAGTCAACTCTATTAAGGCAGCTAATAGGGACTACATCAGAAAACTTTCCTTTAACTACAGCTGGAAAAGCAACAGTTTCTGACCTTGAAGTCATCATTACAAAGGGAAATTATAAAGCAGCAGTTACTTTCTTCACAAGACAAATGACTGAGGCTTTTATCCAGGAATGTGTTTATGACGCACTGCTTAAAGCAATGAACGAAGGCGAAAAAAGTAAAGTATTTGAAGAGTTTGCAGAGAATAAAGAGCAGACTTTCAGGCTGAAATATATCTTTGGAAATTTCCAAGATAAAAAATCTATTGTGAAAAAGTTATCTTTTTTTGACGATGATTTATCTGATTTCTCTGAAGAACAAGATCTACTTCCTAAAGCTGAGAATAAAAGTAACATCAATATATATCTTGATAAGATAATTCAGATTTCTGATGAGCTAAAGTTAATGTTTCCAGAAAAAGAATCTGACATTAATAAGAAATCTGAAGATATGAGTTTGGACTCGGAATTACTCCAGAAAGCCATTTATGAAAATGAAGATTTTAAATCTCTGGTCAATGAGATCATAAAAGACATCGAATCGCGATTTGGTCTTGTCAATAAAGGATTTTTATGTTTAAAAGACAAATGGCCTCAGTATTGGGAGTTTGAAACAACTGATAGGAAAGAGTTTCTTAATTCCTTAAATATATTTTCTTCAAACAATTATAAATTTTTTGGCCATCTTCTTACTCCACTGGTTCAGGGAATGAGAGTCCAAGGACCATTTTATTCAAGAAACTCAAGTGAAGAGTACCCTAAGCTAGTTTTTTTTGATGGGCAGGGTATTGGACACACTGCAGAATCTGCCAAAGCTCTATCACTCCCTCTAAAAGTCGAAAATAAGTTTGAACTAGTTGATGTAATTCTCTTAGTAGATAACGCAACGATACCAATGCAGCATTCTTCACTTTTAGTATTAAAAAGCGCCATTGCTTCTGGATTTACAGATAGGCTCTTTATTGCTTTCACTCATTTTGATTCGGTAAAGGGAGAAAACTTTGGCAGTGTGAACGATAGACAAATGCATGTTTACAACTCTTTGAGAAATGGTCTTTCGGAACTCAAGAAGGATATAGGACCCACTGTGGTCAGCCGCCTTGATGATTATTTCTATGATCGTTGCCTATATCTTGAAAACTTAGATAAAAACAAGTCTGAAATTGGAGAAAAAACATTAAAGCAACTTACTAAATTACTCCAAGTTTTACAGAGAAAGATAGAAGTAATTTCTGTAGTCTCTTCGAAGCCTCAATATAATGAAGAAAAGTTTTCTGATGAGATCTATTTAGCAATAGAGAAATTTCGCATGATGTGGGATATTCGTTTTTCATACGTGGCTACAAGAATTTATGATACTCGTTTTGATTCAAATAATATTAGCAAAGTACACTGGGCTAAAATTAAGGCATTAAATAGAAGGATTGCAGAATTTGGCATCAATGAATATTATCCTCTTATGCCTGTTAGCGAACTAAAGGATTTTATCCAAGTGCAGATCTCTCGTTATCTTGACGACTCTCTCATCTGGGGAATCAAAGACCCTTCAAATGAAGATAAAGAGGAGTTCCGAGAAGCAATTAAGAGGAATATTTCAAAAGAACTTGGGGAATATGTTAAGACACAAATGATAGATGAACTCATGGAATATTGGATACGAGCTAATAATTATAGTGGTACAGGATCTACAAAACTAAGGGCAAGAGACATTGATATTATATATGATCAAGTCTCTCCCCGAATGAAAATATCTGCTAACTGGCGTGAATATATTCCAAAAATAAAAAAAATGGTGGATGACTCGATTAACTTGACTTATGAAGCAACAATGGATAAATTTACTGAAATACCAACAGAACCTTCAAATTTTATTGATTGGAGTATGAGTTAAGTTTATAGCTCTCAACTCTCAAAACTTACTTTTTTAAATTTCAACCCAATCATTAAACTGGGATTTACTTTTGCTTATATTTATCCTAATTTTCTTTTATTAAAAAGTGAATGCTATATAATATAAAAGTTATTTTTAAACTTCTAGTTCTTGAACATCTTCGCTTAATAAATTCCATTTATTTTTCAACTTTCCCACTTATGAACAAATAACTTATTTTTTGGAAAAACTAGTGTTCCAATTATCCTATTATAAAATGAGATACAATTCTATCTGGTGACAGGAACATGACTCTCACTGTGGGCATAAAAGGTATTCACACCCAAGGAGGTAAGTGAGGTCATCCGTGCAGCTCTAGAATAAAATGAGCGTGTAGCTAAATACAAAATAAAAAAGTATTCGGATATTTGTGAGAATTTCGAAAAAAAGTATGAAATGGATTCAGATACTTTTATGGAAAAATTTGATTCCGGTGAACTTGGGGATGACGACGATTTTTTCGACAGATATGCAGCAAAAAATGGGCTTGATATCATTTGGATTCGGTTAAGATA
>DADO01000159.1:6367-12708 GCA_002509325.1 Methanosarcina sp. UBA402
TTAACCGAATACAAATAACTTGATATCTTGAATAAAAGCCTGAAAATTATCTCGGCAATTAACATATACCCCAAAACCAATAGTAAATATCACTATCAGTCCCCGCAATACTCTCCATGCCTCGTAAATTATATATACTATCCCACTCAAACAATAATATTGTATAAAAGTCTCTAATTCGGAGAGTGTTTTTTAAAATAATGTTGCACCAGGGGATCAATGTAAAACTGAACCTTCAGATGCATCCATTGAAGTTTTCAGCTTTTTGCCTCATTTTAAGAACTCCATAAGAGCCAGTCTATATGATCCGGTGGAGAACTCTATTTTATTTTTGAGCTGGTTGAAAACTGTCGAAATAAAGCCAGGTTTAATTAAAAAACACAAAAACAAATAAAAACAAACAAAAACGAAAAAAACAAGCTAAATAAAGAGTACCTTTAGCACCTTTATTTGCGAGGTTAGAAACAAAATGTCAGAAGAATCCGATGATTCAGATAGTAGTGATAGTAGTAGTGATAGTAGCAGCCGTCAGAAAATGCTCACAGTAGCCGGAATAGTTCTGTGTGCAGTACAGTTTGCGTTCTTCGTGTACATGATTTTAAGGTTTATCGAGCTGGATTTCGCCCAGGGCTTTAAATTCATGCTGCTTGCTTACTCATCAGCGTTCGTTTATAAGAATCTGGAGAGTTCTGGGGAGCTTCCCTTTGAAACCGAGAACTGATGACTGTGTGGCTTTGTTTTAAAAATCCACACCTTCTATAATAACTATCTGTTCTGAATTTTTTCTTCTTTTTCCTATTTCCTTTTATCTTTTCTCATTTTCTGTTATTTCCTTTTATCTTTTCTCATTTTCTGTTATTTCCTTTTATCTTTTCTCATTTTCTGTTATTTATCTTATCCCCCCTATTTTTTTAATCATTTCCGTATTTCTATCGCCTGTTCCTGTTTTTGAGGTTCTTTTCGCTTTTATTCTCTTTGGTTTTCTGCTCACCGAGGGTAAAACGTTATTAGTTTGTAAAAACATAGGGTGCAAATACGGCCTCAGACTCAAGAAAAAGAATTAATTGGATTCTTTGAGCCCAGAAAAAGATAGCTGATTACAAGCGGAAAAGAGATATAGTATTGTTTTTTAGTACAAGCAATAATATTTATGGGATAAACATGGATCTTACCCTGCAGATTGATACCGATTACTCGCTTCAGGAAGCAAGCGAGGCTGTTCGTTCGGCTCTGGAACATGAGAAACACCTTGCAAAATACAAAATAGATCGCTACTCCATGATCTGCGATAAATTTGAAGACAAGTATGACCTGATATCAACTGAGTTTATGGAAAAATTCGAGACCGGTGAATTTATTGACGACGAAAAATATTTTGACTGGTATGCAGCAAAACGAGGGCTTGACCACTGGAAGAAGAAGCTAGCTCTCCTTAAAAGTATAAAAGTCTGAATACTTGAAAAATCCTTCCCGCTCCCAACTTCATTTAAAGTTATATTATGTCATTTAAATGTAATTTCAAGGTTATTTAAGGATAATTTTAAGGTTAATTTAAATCTGTACCCAAACAGGATTTACTTATTTTTGAAAACGACAATACAAGTGTCCAAAATTAATGGAAATGTATATATAATTGCCGCATATCTCTACATTATGATCTTTTTTCTAAGGTGTGAGAATGGGCAAAAAAATCGGGTTAACAGAACTGATCTTTCGGTCTGAGAGACGAAGGAATCTCCTACTCTTTTTGAAAGACAGGCCAAGATTTATAGATGAAATCCAGGAGCATCTTTGTACAGATCCCGTCACTATTCTTCCTCAGCTAAAAAAACTCAAAGACCGGAAACTGGTCATACAGAAAAACAATGCTTATGAGCTTTCCATAATGGGAAAAGCGATTGTGGATAAAATGCCGCCTCTTCTGGACACCCTAGAAGTGCTCGAAGATAATTATGACTACTGGTCGCAGCGAAACTTCGAAGGAATCCCCCGGGTTTTTCGAAGTCGCATATGGGAGTTGAAAAACTGTAGACTTATCCGTCCGGACCTGAGCCACATGTTTGAACTGGATCCTGAGTTTGTAGAAAAACTTCTCCTTTCAAGGAAGGTTCTTAGCTTCAGTTCCTATTTCCACCCCACCTTTATCTCTCTCTATCTGGAAATTGCAAAAAAAGAAACCGAAATTTCTCTAATGGTCACCGAGCCCGTGCTAAAGAGATTTAAAGCCGATCACATCGAAGACTTGCGAGCCCTTATCGAGTTTGAACATGTCAGCCTATTTCTTTTGCCGAAAAGCCCAAAACTTGCAGACTTTACGGTTACAGACAGGTTCTTTCTGCTTACCATCCTTCCCCAAATGAAATTTTTTGAGCACGAAAGCTTGCTTAGTTCTGAGCTTCAAGCCCTAAAGTGGGGTAACGACCTTTTTTCGCATCTGCAAAAAGAAGCAGTTCAGGTAAAGGAGATTTGAATTTCGGAATTTATAAGTTTTTGGCTCTGTAGAAATCCTCTGAGATTATGAGTTTTCCATTTATTTAAACAGAATTGCCTGATATATTTTTACTTATTTATTCCAAAGCCTACTGAATCTGACTAAGATAGGTTTTCTACAAAGCCTATGTATATAAGTTATTAAAGGCTTAACTATTTTTCATGATAGGAAGATATTAATGCCGAATTCGCTATTTTAATCATCCATAGGTCTAAAAACCAATTTCCTTCTCTCTGGCGATTTTGGGAATTGAGTTTCTATTGTGAAATAAGCTGAGGTGTTTAAATTGGTAAAAAATATTCTAAAAAGCATGGTAGGAGAAGCTCTCATAGGCTCTGGTCCTGAAATTGCACACATAGACCTGGTTATCGGGCCTAGAGGAGGGGCAGTCGAAGCAGCGTTTATGAACTCGCTTGCAATGCCCAGGCAGGGTCATACCCCCCTTCTAGCAGTCCTTGAACCAAATGTCCAGCCCAAACCCGCGACCCTGCTCGTAAACAAAGTAACGATAAAAAATGTCTCGCAAGCTGCCCTTATGTTCGGGCCAGCTCAGGCTGCAGTCGCAAAGGCGGTCATGGACTCCGTGGCTGAAGGCGTGCTTCCTGAAGAACAGGCTGATGATACTTTTATTATTGTTTCCGTATTTATTGAATGGGATGCAAAAGACAAGGACAAAGTCTACGAATATAACTATGAAGCAACAAAGCTTGCAATAATAAAGGCTATGGAAGGCAGGCCAACTGTTAAAGAAGCCCTTGCTAAAAAAGACTCCGCAAAACACCCATTTGCCTGAGTTTATTATTCGCACAATTTAAATTTCAGAAGTATTACTTCCGATTGAGAACTGAGTTATCAAAGAACTGAGTTATCAGGTTGCTGACAGGCTGAATCTCAGAGCATCTCATTTTTTACTTCAAAGAGATTCTGCCTGCAATCCTTTCTAAACGATCCTGGAATTAAAGGCACGGAGCTTGAATTCTTCGAAATGAAGTCAGGAAATGAATGTCACCAGATTTGTCTCTCAAATTTTCCGAATTAAGTACAATTATGTTTGAGGCAGGATACTATAAAGTTACTGAGACATCTGGTATTCAATCTGAAATTCGGAGTATTGCCGTGATCTGCAAGGCGTTCCAGATACTGTAGTAAACTCTTTCTAATGGATTTCTCACTTAAGTACTAGGAATTGTTTTCCCTTGATTTCTTTGCCGAGAAAATTCCTGCGGGGACTAAAATTTCTGAGTTATGATAATTTTTGCAGGTTTTATCCTTTCCAGACCGTTTCCGGCATCTAAGAGAACCAGAAAGAAGATATAAAGCTGAAGTACTGTATAAAAAATAAAAGCGCCGGTAGATAAATATTTATAATAAGTATAAGTAGTTTATATTGAGGTAAAAACACAAGAACTTTACAGTGGGGGATAAATAAATGAAAATTCGAGTAGTTAGTTCCAGAGAGGAAATTTTCACTCTCAATCCTAATGAACGTGTTGTTCATCTGGCTTTCAGGCCTTCGAACAAAGACATCTTTGCACTGGTTGAAACCTGCCCCAAAATAGAGGTAATTCAGTTGCCCAAATCTTACAGGCGCACGGTTTCAAAATCCATAGAAATGTTCCTTGAGATGCAGCGCATCCAGCTTATCGAAGGTGATGTCTGGGGCCACAGGAAGGACATTAACGAATATTATAGCATTCCTTCCTCAGTGATTGAGAAGATAAGGGAATTAAAATCAGAGGGCACGCCTGCTGAGAGAATTGAAGAAAAAGTCGCAAGGGAAAGTAAACTCAACCCTGAAATGGTTGCTTATATTCTGACCAAGGAAGCTTCTGCCTGAATAACAATCAGGCAGGTTTTTCACTAAACTTTTGAGTGCAGAAAGCCGTGCAAATAGTTTAAATCTTTGAGAATATTGTTTATAATCCTGATTCCAGCTTAAACATTATAACCAAGGAGCCTAAAAAAACTCTCTGTCCTGAACAGTAGCGTGAGCTTTCCAGGGCAGGGAGACTCAGCAAGTTTTTTATTGTAAATCTTTTTGTTCTGTTTCATTTATATGATGAACAATTTTTTATTGGCTTCTTATTTACTGTTCAGTTCCTACCAAAGTGTAATATGAAAAAAGTCTCTGCAGTCTATTTAAACAAAAAAGTAGGAAAATAGCAGTAACTTATAAACCTTTGATGACTCTAATCTCTTTAGCCACATAAACTCGAGAGGAGATTAAAGGGTTGCAATTAGAACTTCTAGACCTGATTTTTCTTTCAGACAGGCGAAAGCAGTTACTACTCTTTCTAAAAGACGGGCCGAAAAACATGGGCGAAATCAGGGAAGCCCTTGACGTGACGTCTACTGCCATTTTGCCTCAGATAAAAAAATTGAAAGAAGAATTTCTGGTAGTTCAAGAAGATAAAACCTACAAACTCTCGCTAATAGGAAAAGTCCTTGTTAAAAAAATGCAGTCTCTTGTCAGTATAACTGACGTTTTCGAGGAAAATTTTGAGTACTGGGCTGAAAGAGATCTCCAGGGAATTCCCCCATCTTTCAAAAAGCGGCTTGGTGAACTCGGGAAGAGTAAATTGATTCAGCCCGATCTGGACAGAATGTTCGAGCTTAATCCGGAGATAGCTGAAAACCTCTCTAAATCGAGTCATATTCTTGAATGTATAGCATATTTTGATCCACCCCTTATTTCTATGTGCCAAGAACTTGCAAAAGGCGGAGTCGAGCTTTCTTTTCTTATATCTGAACCCGTTTTTCAGCTCTATTCTAAGGACCACCCCGAAGACCTCCGGAATATGCTGACCCTCAAAAACGTAAAGTTTTTCCAGTACCCAGGAGACCTCAAGATAGCGAATCTTACCGTAACCAATAAATTTATCATGATTTCCCTTTTCCCGAAAGATCAGAAGCATTTCGACAGAGAAAGCCTGATAAATTATGAACCCGCAGCTATTAAATTTGGAAATGAGCTTTTTGACGAACTGCTCAGAAATTCTACCCAGACCACTGAAAATACCAGATGAATAAATTACAAATTATTAATTAGAAGCGATCACAAACTATTCTAAAAATGACAATTTATAGAGCTTAAGTTAGCTTCCAGCCAGTTTATTTTTTGTAGGTTTGGAACTTGAAGTAAGTTGTATATAAAGTTCGTATTATATTCAAATGATGGTTAACTTGGCGCTCCCTGTGGATGTGGCGTTTTGCTGCTTCTTTGCTTTAGCTTTTCGGCAATGTCGATACCGAGCCTTTTGCATTCCTGTACGTCCTTATCTGTAGGCTTGTGCAATATCCTGAGTACGGGATCTATAACCGTCATTCCCATCTCTCGCATTTTTTCGGCTATCAGTATAGGTGCTTCTCCACTCCATCCATACGACCCAAAGGCAGCTCCTAACTTCCCTTTTGGGTTTGTGGAAACAAGGGTCTCATTCATGAATTTTTCCATGGGCTGTAGCATTCTATAGTAAAAAGTCGAGGAACCAACTGCAATTGCGTCGGCTTCATTAAGATCTTCAACTTTTACGTCATAGAAGCTAACAGCTTTTGCATCCACGTGTTTTGACTCTATTCCACTTGCTATTGCTTCAGCCATAGCTTTTGTATTCCCTGAGGTACTTAGATAAACCACTATCGCTTTCAATTTTATCCCCCATCCTGTGTAAGTATGTTAATGCCAGAAGCGGACAAAAAGTAAGCAAAAATAGGCTTGCACATTCCCCGGACTACTGAGGGAATAAGGCGAAACCCAATATTTCCCCACTTTTCAATCCTACATTAATTATAAAAATTAATTTAAATAAGGATTTCGTCCAGAATTAGATCAGAATCAGATCAGAATCAG
>DADO01000159.1:12952-20431 GCA_002509325.1 Methanosarcina sp. UBA402
TCAGAATCAGATCAGAATCAGATCTAGAATTAGATTGACATCAGGTAAGGAAAAAAATTATCCAAGGTCTGCCACAATACGGATTGGAGCGATATAATTCACTACCTGTAGGGCTACACTTTCAAGAAAACTGCGTACGCTCTGGGAAATCTTGTCTGCTGTATGCGAAGCAAAATTGAGGCTGCCTATTATTTCTCCCCTGTGCTTCAGAGGAATCACAGCCACTGCTGTAATTTTTTCCTTCCTGATTAAGTCTGCCATTTTCTCAGAAAAAAAATCCATCCTGTAGACAGGCTTTTCAGTCCAGATCTGCCGCGCTTCAGGAGAGTCTGCCCTGTATGTCAAAATACTTTTTATGAATTCGGGAGAAAGCCCTCTATGTGCAACCAGATTAATTTGGTCCAGAAGTTCGTCTTTAAGATATATGCCTGCTGCATCTATCCCTTCTATCTTCAGGCAGGCATCAAGGATCTCGTTAAGCATAGTTTGAAGATTCCAGGTATTACTGAGGGATGTACTCAACTCTCTCTGGATATCTAGCATTCTCTGAGCCTCTTTTCTCTCAGTGACATCGATAATTATTCCCTGAAAATGAGTAACTTCACCTTTAATATCACGCTGGATAAATGTTCGCTCTTCAACCCAGCGTATACCACCATCTCCTGTAAAAATTCTATATTCCATCTCGAAAGAATCGTATCCTTCTCTAATTGAATGCGCCATGTTTTCGACGACAGCCTGGATATCCTCTCTGTGGATTATTTGCCCATAAAGTATATTTCCGGAAAGAAAATCTTCCACCGAATACCCGAACTGTGTTACATTTTCAGAAACAAAATCTACAGGCCAGTTTTCCAGATTTACCCACGAAAATGCTACTGCAGGACTTTTATTAATTATGGCTCTCAGAATCTTTTGCATTTCAAGAGATTTTCGCAGAGCTTCTTCAGTTTTTTTTCTACGGGTTATATCCAGTACAATTCCCTGAAAACAGGTTACTTTTCCATCCCATTTTCTCTGGATAAAGGTCCTCTCGCTTACCCATAACACATCTCCGGCTTTTGTAAAAATCCGGTATTCCGAATTGAAACTTACATCTCCTTTGTGGATGCTCCTGTCAAGCTCCTCTTCTACTCTTTGCAGGTCGTCTGGATGTATAATTTTACCATACTGAATCTTCTGCGAGAGGAAATCATCAACCGTATATCCAAACTGTATCACATTATCTGAGACAAAAATCGCAGGCCAGTACTTCTCGTTCTTCCAAAGAAAGATAACTGCAGGACTATTGTTAACTGCTGTAGTCAACATTTTCTGTATTTTAAGAGTTTTTTCCAGTTCTTTTTCACCTTTCTTCCGCTTGGTAATATCAAGCACCACTCCCTGGAAGTGTGTTGCCTGCCCAGATGTATCTCTCTGGATAAAGGTCCTTTCATTTATCCACCGTACAGCTCCTGCTTTCGTAATAATCCTGTACTCCATGCTGAATGCGGAAGCCCCACTTTTTGCTTTATTCTCAAATTTCTCTTCAACCCTCTCGAGATCCTCAGAGTATATTAGGTCTTTATACATCACCCTGCCAGAAGTGAAGTCTTCTACCGTGTATCCGAATTTTGCCACGTTTTCGGACACGAACTCCACAGGCCATTTATCTTCGTTTCTCCAGAGAAAGAGCACTACGTGGCTGTTATTGATCATCATTCTGAGAGTTTCTTCTTTTTCCAGAGCTGCGTGAAGAGCTTCCCCTCTAACGTTATTTCTACTTCCTGCAGTCTGGTAGTTCATATTTAATGTACCCTTATCCTCAGAACCCTCATCCATTTCTACAACCATCTACACAGAGCTTTTAATATCCCCCTTTTTGCTCCTGTGTCCTTGCTTTTTCATATGTATCTCGTTTATATAATTAAGTTTCTATCAAAATTTGTTTTTAATCAGTGAATTATAATGCTTTCATTAATGCTAAAAACCGATAACTATCCAACAAATATAAATCAATCAGCTTTCAGCTTCCAGACGCCCAGCTTAGTATGTCGAATTATATGCCTGCGCGGCAGCTAAAACTAGGTATTAATTAGGAGGTAGTCAGAATCTGTATTCCGAACTAAACTTCTTCTTCCCCAACCTGTTTATACTATGAAGTTTTTTTCTACTTATACATTTAATACTTAATTCTCACCATAAAACTTCAAGGAGATTTGCAATGAGAAGCGCTATTATCAAAGAAGGGCCAGAACGTGCTCCCAACCGTTCACTTCTGAAAGCGACTGGAGTCACAGATTCCGAGATGAGGAAGCCGTTCATCGCAGTCGTCAATTCCTGGAACGATATAATTCCTGGCCATATCCATTTGAATAAACTTGCGGAGGCTGTGAAAGCCGGAATCAGGAACTCTGGGGGAGTTCCTTTCGAATTTCATACTATAGGAGTCTGCGACGGAATCGCGATGGGACACGAGGGTATGAAATATTCCCTACCCAGCAGAGAGGTTATTGAGGACACAATAGAGCTTATGGTTAAAGCCCACCAGTTTGACGGGATTGTCCTTATCCCTTCCTGCGATAAGATAGTGCCGGGGCACATTATGGCAGCAGGCAGGCTTGATATCCCTGCAATTGTTGTAACCGGAGGGCCTATGCTTCCGGGTTATGTGGATGACAAATACACGGATCTCATTTCGGTTTTCGAAGGTGTGGGAGCTTACAGGGCAGGCAAACTCTCAGAAGTTGATCTTAAAAGGCTGGAAAACCTTTCCTGTGCAGGAGCCGGATCCTGTGCTGGGATGTTTACCGCAAACACTATGGCCTGCATGACCGAAGCCCTGGGGCTGAGCCTTCCGGGCTGTGCAACTGCCCACGCAGTGGATGCAAAAAAGATCCGCATTGCCAAGGAATCAGGTGAGCGCATAGTTGAGATGGTTCGAGAAAACCTGACTCCCAGAAAGATTGTCAATTTCAAATCTCTTGAAAATGCAATAATGGTAGATATGGCAATTGGGGGAAGCACAAATACCACTCTGCACCTTCCTGCCATTGCCCACGAATTTGGGCTGAGTCTCCCTCTTGAGAAATTTGATGAACTAAGCAGGACAACCCCTCATTTGATTTCCCTGCGTCCTGGCGGCCCGAATTTCATGCTGCATTTTGACAGGGCAGGCGGGGTCCAGGCCGTCATGCAGAGGCTTTCCTCCAAACTTTACCTGAATCTGCTTACAGTAAATGGAAAAACTATAGGGGAAAACCTGAACGAGTTTGACATTGTTAACCCGAAGCTCAATAAAGAGATAATTGCAACTCTCGAAGAACCTATCCATGCCGAGGGAGGAATTGCAGTCCTTAAAGGCAGCCTTGCCCCTGACGGATCAGTTGTGAAACAGGCAGCCGTTGATCCGAGAATGCGCGTCCATACAGGTCCTGCGCGGGTTTATGACTGTGAAGAAGATGCTATGGAAAGTATCCTTGCAGGCAATGTAAAACCCGGAGATATTGTAGTCGTCCGCTACGAAGGCCCAAAGGGTGGACCTGGCATGCGGGAAATGCTTGCCGCTACAGCTGCAATAGGAGGTATGGGGCTGCTGGAGTCCGTGGCTCTGATAACTGATGGACGCTTTTCCGGGGGCACTCGCGGACCTTGTATAGGGCATGTCTCTCCCGAAGCCAGTGAAGGAGGACCAATTGCCCTTGTAAAGGATGGAGATATGGTAGAAATCAATATTCCAGAAAGAATCCTGAACCTGAAAGTCTCAGAAGAAGAACTTAAGCAGCGGAAGGCGGTCTTTTTGCCTCCTAAAAAAGAAGTTACAGGTTACCTTGCCAGGTACCAGCGTTCCGTCCACTCCGCAAATACGGGTGGAATATTGGACTGAGCTCTCAATGGTTATTTAATATTTTTGTTTTCGGAGGGTCTCACCCTTCATCTTTTTAAATTTTTTCGCCATCTGAAATTTATTGTTCTGGAAACTCTGGAAATACCGCGAAGTGTTTCTTGAAAATACTAAAGGGGGTATAAATTTTGGAAGTAAGCGGCTTATGCGCGATCTGTGGGCGTCCGGCTAAACTTTATACCTGCCCGTTATGTGGAAAAACTATGTGCAGCCAGTGCCTAGAAAAAACATGTCTGTGTCAGCTGTGTCAGGCGTGTCCGTGGCAGGACAGGCGCCGTACTTCGCTCTAAGATGGATATTTTGGCTCTGTAGAAATCCTCTGAAATAATGAATTTCAATAAATTTAAACTGAGCAGCCAGGCCTGGATATACTTATCTTTTTTCAGCCTCTTTCATTTAGTGTAGATAGGTTTTCTACAGAGCCTATTTTAATAATTGAATTAATAAATGGAAGTCTTCTGAAAGCAACGGCTTAGTGAAAGCAATCATTTGATTCTGTTTTCGGCAGAAGCATCTTGGTAATAAACCCACGCGAATGTCTCCTGTTTAGTCCCTGCCAGTACATCGACTCTGGCCTGGTAGAATCTTTTAATCACCTTCTGTACTTTCGATCAAACTTTCTTTGAAAAGGGTTACGATCATGCCCGCTGTCTAATCCGAAACAGAATTAGGTAAATCAACCCTCCGGAGAGATATGAAAATTAGCCTTACTTGCCGATAATTCAGCTCTTTTGAGCAAACGAAGTGAGCGGAAAGGGCGCGTGCTGTTGCGATTACATCGCAACTTCCAGAAAATCGTCGATTTCCTGCGATCCCGAAGCGCAATTCAGGAATCATACAAGCAAATTTACAGGATGCCGGGAAGCGGGCTCTATGTCGAGGTCGGCTACAGCTTCAGAGATCATTATATCGCTCATGGCAGCCATAGGAAAGACGTATGGTGCGTACTCAATAGGTCCATAGAGGATGAAATCTCCTGCTGCTGCCTGTTGCAAACAGGTTGAACCTATATCACAGATTTTGTAAAGAATGGGGTCTTTCTCTTTCTTCCGATTAAGCCAGTTCCAGGCTGAGGGTGCGTTATGGATTCCCGAGCCAGTCGGATGCCCCCATTTTGCTTTTGCGGTAATCGTCATCTTGAGAGCTACCCCTGCTCCATTTCCCATAGGAGTAATGCTTGGATCTATAAGCTTGTTAACTATTCCGCACCTGTCTGCAATTGAAAGTAATCCTTCTTCCAGAAGCCCTGCCCCATTTTCAAGCATTTCCATCCTGCCCTGAAGGGATGAATCCATTGCATTGAAGCCAAGGATAATCGAGCTGTCAATATCAGATAAAGCCAGAGCTTCGATTTCCGAAGCATTTATGCTCATATTTATAGAATTGTAGATTGCTTTGTCTGCAAGCCCCACCTCGCTGACATATTTTGCGGCATGGGAACGTACTATCCCTTCGGGAGAGTCAATAAGAAAGGGAGCCTCTGAAATTTCTGCCACAAAATCAATATAACGAGTAATGCTTTCAGGAGTTGTCCCGAAAATGTGGATTATATGTGGGTTTCCTGTTTCTTCCGCACTTGTTTCCTGCAGATTTATCAGTTTTTCGGCAGCGGCCCGATCAAACAATCCTCTTGCAACATCTTCTACGATTTCGTGCTTATCATAAAAGATAGTCCCTGCAAGCACGGTCGGGAGCTCTCCCGGCTGTCCGCCTATCTTCACTCCTGCGATATTAACGATTTCCTGTTCTTTCTGGAACTTAAACATTTTTATAACCTCAAAATATACAGGCTAGTATTTGTTTCAAAACATGTTAGTATGCGTTTGAAGTAATACACTCGAAATAGTGCGCTCGAAGTAAGTTTTTTGCTGGAGTTAGAAATCTTTTGCCTGACAGACAACTCCTGAAGCTGCATCCATAAAAAACTCTTCTGAGATAATTATATCACCTGAAATAGGGACTGAAAAAGTATGTCTCCTTTTCTTCTGGGAAGTTGCTACAAAAGGTTCATCCGGGTAAGCTTCCCCTAAATCCTTATATTTTCTCACAATTTTCATTATTTCGGCAAGGTCAGTCAGGCCAATCCTATCAAAAAGCACTACCTGTTGCTGGAAGCGTTCGACTGCCGCTCTTGATATATTTTCTATGAAAGGAATTGCTCCCTCAGAGCCAAGGATTCTGCCTTTTTCGTCAATTCCGTTTGCATGAATTGCAAGTAAGGAATGACCTGACAGATGTCCCCTCGATTCCGTTCCACAGACAAGAATATACCTGATATTTGAATTTGAGATTGTGTTTACGATTATTTTTTCGACTCCCAGGTTTTCGGTTTTTGAACTTCCCCACAGAGCCGCTTCAGGTGAGGGGTTTATCTGGCTCGCAAGAGTTACAACCGCAATCCTAGACTTCGGATTTCCTACCGTGTAGTCACCTTTTACTAAAGGCCATGTCTCTGCAACGGTTTTCAATCAATCACCTTTTGCCTTTCCTTATTCAGGTGAGACAGTGCACTTGCAAGCATTATAGCTTTTGTAAAATGTCCGCCTACCCTTGATGTGTCTATAAAAACGAAATCGTCCATGAGTACCGGAGCTCCAAGCCCGTCACCCCCACCAAGGAAAGCAATTGTCCTGAAGATCAGGTTCCCCGAAATACCGTCAGGGGCAACAATAAAGTTTGATTCTTTTATGGCATCTTCGATAAGAATTGTATAGTGTTTGGCATTGATCCCGAGTTCAACAGCTCGCCTTGTTACGAATTCTCCATCCGCAAGAGTCCTGTCAACACGCTTGTTCCTTCCTATGTCTCCAATCCTGCCCCCGGAAAGCACACCAACTGCAGGCTCTATCCCGAACCTCCTTATATGTTCGGCACCTAACGTTATAATCCTGAGTTTGTCTGCAAGGGTATTCCCCTCATCAATCCCTACAGGAGCGAGAAAAAAAGGTGTCCCGCCAACCGTGAGGAGCAGGGCAAGCCTGCAGATTCTTTTCTTTCCAAGAGCCTCTTTAAGATAGGAAAGGGCTTTTGACGCTTTTGCAGTTCCCCTGATAGCAGCATCAACTTTTCTTGAAACCATAAGTTCTACAAGAGTCTTTTCGGGCTCGTCCGTATCCACTATCTCGAGTTCAGTGCCAATCTCGTCGATTTCTTTCTTAATTCCCACCAGGACGACCTGTGCATATCCCAGTTCCTGGGCTTTCCGAGCGCTCTCGAGCAATTTAGGATTTGGGTCCCTTATTCCCATAGCTACTCTTGCCCCATTGGTTCTGGCTCTTACTTCAATAGCCTCAAGGAGGTCATGCATGCTATTCTTTTCCATATCCATCCTGACTTTTATGTAAGATTTTAAGTAGTTTAGAGAAGTACAAACATGCTCATTAATTAATTTTGTCCTTCCAGATCTACAAACTTTTTCAAATAAATGCTTGACCTCAAACTTTTTCAAAAAAAGTTTGATCAAAAACCCCTAGCAACGGTTGTGGCACACCCCTTTTCAAAAAACTGCTTGCCCGCAAACTTTTTCAAAAAAAGTTTGATCAAAAACCTTTTGAGAAAAGGTTTGATCGAAAACGGTGTAACTTTTGGATTTGAAA
>DADO01000161.1:0-8522 GCA_002509325.1 Methanosarcina sp. UBA402
ATCAATAACTCACGTACACGACCAAATTTTATAAAAATATGGAAAATCTTTCTCTTTGCAATTTTTAGTAAAAGTGCAAAGCTCACTAGCTTTTGAACTATTGTCTTTTTATATTTAACATTATTAATATTTCTCATAGATTTATTTTATTCACACAAATCCTTTATATAAATTATAAGAATAAGAATTTTTTTATAAAAATATGGTATAAAATGAAAATGCTTAAATATTAATGAAAATCATAATTATTAAATAATTTTGAGGAGAATAAATTGAGAAGTGCAGTTTATGTTCATTTTGTAAACTTAGAGATTTTTAAATGATTTGGAGAGTTGCCTATATTTAATATTTTTTCCGTATTCTGTGGCTTCAACCAATCGAAAAATCAAAACAGAATAGAAAGTCTCCAATTTTGAATAGCATGGTATTGCACTACAAGCATGCTATCTTGGTGACATCATTTTTGAGTAACTTGAATAGGAAGTAATGCCCTTTAACTTATCCACTTTCCAAAAGAAACTTGGTGACATCATTTTTGAGTAACTTGAATAGGAAGAGGTATTTCTATGAGGAGTATTTTAAAAATATTAATATGTTTTTTTTTAATAAGCATTATCACGTGTAGTATTGCTTCTTCGGTTGAATCTCTACCAGAATCAGATCATCCTTATGCAAACAATTTAAAATATACTTGGCCTGAGATAAGCGAACCTGGTGCTACTCAGATGAGATTACATTTTACTAAAATGGAGCTTGGACTTGGTGATAAGTTAATTCTTCTCGACAAAGACGGGTATGAACTAGCAAGATATTATTATACCAGCGGAGAAAATTTTTGGACTCCATGGTACACTGAAGACACTATAAAAGTAAGACTTGAAACCGATGGATCAGGCACTAAATATGGATTCAAAATAGACAAAGTGGAAACCAGAACAGACATGGCTCCACCATCAGCGTTACCAGAGTCTTATCACAATTATGCAAACAATTTCAAATATACCTGGCCTGAGATAAGTAAACCTGGCGCTACACAAATGAGGTTCCATTTTACTAGAATGGAGCTTGGACTTGATGATAGGTTAATTCTTCTCGACAAAGACGGGTATGAACTAGCAAGATACTATTATATGAAGGGAAACGATTTTTGGACTCCATGGTATACTGAAGACACTATGAAAGTAAGACTTGAAACCGATGGATCAGGTACTGCATACGGATTCAAAATAGACAAAGTGGATACCAGAACAGACATGGCTCCACCATCAGCATTGCCAGAGTCTTATCATGATTATGCAAACAATTTCAAATATACCTGGCCTGAGATAAGTAAACCTGGCGCTACACAAATGAGGTTCCATTTTACTAAAATGGAACTTGGATATAAAGATTATTTAAGTATTCTTGACAAGTATGGAGATGAACTAACATACTATCATGGTATAAATGAAAAAGATTTTTGGACTCCCTGGTACACTGAAGACACTATGAAAGTAAGACTTGAAACCGATGGATCAGGTACTGCATATGGATTCAAAATAGATAAAGTGGAAACCAGAACAGATATAGCTCCACCATCAGCATTGCCAGAGTCGTATCACAATTATGCAAACAATTTCAAATATACCTGGCCTGAGATAAGTAAACCTGGCGCTACACAAATGAGGTTCCATTTTACTAAAATGGAGCTTGGATATAAAGATTATTTAAGTATTCTTGACAAGGATGGAAATAAACTGGCATACTATCATGGCATTAATGAGAAAGACTATTGGACTCCATGGTATACTGGAGACACCTTGAAAGTAAGACTTGAAACCGATGGATCAGGTACTGCATACGGATTCAAGATAGACAAAGTGGAAACAAAACCAGAGAAAACGAACACTCCCGTTGCTTCCTTCTCTGCATCTCCAACCTCAGGAAATGCTCCACTGAAGGTGCAGTTTACTGATAAGAGTACAGGATCACCAACTTCATGGAAATGGAGTTTTGGAGATGGAAAAACTTCAACAGAGAAGAACCCGACTCATACTTACTCGACAGCAGGAAGCTATACAGTTAACCTGACAGTAAGCAATGAAAAAGGTACAGCTTCAAAGCTTGCCACAATAAATGTTTCTACGCAATCAGTACCTCCTGTCTTCCCAGGTTATACTAATCCGCCGACAGATCTGAACAAGGATGGCCTCTATGAGGATATCAATGGAAACGGGGTATTGGATTTCGATGATGTTGTAGCGTATTATGATAACATGGATTGGATAGAAGAAAGCGCTTCAGTTGCTTTCTTTGATTATAATAAAAACGGTTTGATTGATTTTGATGATATTGTAAAGCTTTATGATATGCTTTAAGTTATAGAAAATATGAATAAGTGCTTGGAGTTTTAATCCTTCTCGAGTTTTCGAGGATCTCAAATTAGCTCTTAAAATCCCTAATCTAATTTGATATCTTTTTTTGAAGTAGCTCCAAAATTCTTATTTCCAGCTTTATTTTGCATTTCTATCAGCACAAGTAGTTCGTATGCTACGAAACAATAGAAAGTAGGTATTCGACTCTCATTTCTCATTCTTCTGATATCGAATTTTACTGCACTTTTAATATGTCCATGTATCTTTTCAATTTTTCGTAATAAAAGTTCCTTTACGTCGAAACAGTTCTATTTGTAGAAAGACAATATCTAATAAATGGTTAAATAGTGTTAACTTTTATAGGTGTAATATTTAAAAGAAAAAAATCAAGTATAGTATCTAGAACCTAAGTAATTGAATTAAATATCCGGAAATAAAAATCAGATGTGAATACATTGAAGAAAATAAAGAATATATATAAGAAGAATTTAATTTTAATACCTTTTCTTTTGCTTTTAGTTTCATCTACAGCACTGGCAGTTAGCGCACAAAGCGTTTCGCCCACGGCCTCCGTAACTAAAATCACTACCAGCGGAAAAGCGTTCGATCCAGCTATCTACGGAGATAAGATAGTTTGGGAGGATGGTCGCAATGGAAACAGCGATATCTACATGTATGATCTCACCGCTAAAAAGGAGACTCGAATCACTACCAGTGGAGCAGATCAATACTGTCCTGCAATCTACGGTAACAGGATAGTTTGGGAAGATTTGCGCAATGGGAAATGGGATGTCTACATGTACGATCTCTCAACCTCCAAGGAAACGCGGATAACTACCGCTGGTGAACGGTCGAGGGGACCTGCAATCTACGGTGGCAAGATTGTGTGGACAAATTATCTCGATGATTACTGGGAGATTTGCATGTATGATCTCTCCACTAAGAAGAAAACTCAGATCACCAATAGCAAATCAGCAGTCTGGCCGACAGCTCCTGCAATCTACGATAACAGGATAGTGTGGATGGATGATCGCAATGGAAAGTACGATATCTACATGCACGATCTTTCCACTAAAAAGGAGACTCGAATCACTACCAGCGGATTAGATCAAAAATATCCTGCAATCTACGGTAACAGGATCGTCTGGACGGATGACCGTAATAGAAATGATGATATCTACATGTATGATCTCTCCACTAAAAAGGAGACTCAAATCACTACCAACGGATTTAATCAATATTATCCTGAGATCTATGGTAACAGGATTGTGTGGTTGGAGTATAACAATGAAAACACCAATATATACATGTATGATCTTTCCACTAAAAAGGAGACTAAAATCGCTACCAGTGGATTAGTGTATAATCCTGCTATCTATGGTGATAAAATAGTATGGTCTGAGAAACACAATGGAAATGACGATATTTATATGTGCACTATTTCAAGCGGAGAACTAGGGCCAATACCTGTTTTCCCAGGTTATACCAATTCACCGACAGATCCGAACAAGGATGGTCTCTATGAGGATATCAATGGAAATGGGAAACTGGACTTCGATGATATTGTGGCATACTACGATAATATAGATTGGATAAAAGAAAATGCTCCTGTTGCTTTCTTTGATTATAATAAAAATGGTTTAATTGATTTTGATGATGTTGTAAAGCATTATGATATGATTTAAGAATATAAAAAATATGAGTAATTTCCTGCCGAAATTTAGAAGAATTGCAATTTAGAGCCTATCCGAAAAGTCAATAATAGCATATTGTAAAAGTTACAATAAATTATAATATCAGCATCAGTTAAGTTGTGCATACTGCCAATTGTAAAACATACTGTCAATTGTAAAAGTTACAATAGGTCACAAACTTTTCGATTAGGCTCTAAAATCTGTTTCTGAAGCTTCCCTCCAAAACGGAGGGGGTTGGGAAGTGTTTGGGAAGCAACTTCTAGTTTCCTCGCTGTGCGGCTTCCCCAGGAGTTCCCTCATTGTGCAGACTTTCCTAGGCATCGAGAAGATTACTTCAATGTTACTTCAATGAGATATATTTGAAGCTCCTTACTCGTTTTTACCTGTTCCGCCTCAGGATATACGCCGTTCCCATAGCCAGCCCTACAATGACAGGTCCCGGACCAGGCGATTTTTTTTCTGCTGAAGCCTCTTCAGAGGTAGCGTTTTCGGCTTCCGGCGTTATTCCTGTTTTTGAGCCGGTTACGTCCTCCCTGTCGACCAGGCCCTGTTCATAAGCACTGGCATTCAGGCGACTTTCAAGCGTTTTAACGGCATTTGGAACTTTCGGGAAAAGTGGGGAATTATCGGTTCCACCGCCTGTTATATTATACGAGGTATCACAAATCCCGTTATTGTTTTCATCCACACCGGTATCACTGAAGCCTTTACCTTCAGGATTGGACCAGAAGTTTCCGGCAATGTAAGGACCTCGGACGATATTCTGTCTTACTGTGAGGGAGCTCTGCCAGGTATTGTTTACATTTTCGGCATTGTCTTCGACATTTTCGGCATTTTTGAAGTAATTGTTATAAATAAGATTTCTGCTGCTTGTTTCAAGGGAGATTCCTGGGCCGTAATTGTAGGCAATTAAATTGCTCTGGATATCGTTTGAGTTTGAGCTTTCGAGCCTTATTCCTTTCTCATTAAGGGTGATGAGATTGTTGCTTATGATATTGCTTTCTGAATTCTTGAGGAGGATACCGGCTTCGGCTCCCTGGACTAGGTTGTTGTTTACATAGCAGCTTTTAGCCCCTGTGAGCAAGATTCCTGTTTTTTCCGAACCCTCAATGCCAAATCCGCTGAAAGATACCCGGTCTACACTGATTTCAACAGTGCTTTCCATGGGATCTGCTGCCCTTATAATTGTGTCTTCTGGCTTTCTCGAATCCGACCAGATCCTAACTTCTTTATTTATCTTGACGTTTTCAACATAGATTCCAGGGCCTATAAAAATCGTATCTCCGGCTTCTGCTTTATCTATTGCAGCCTGTATAGAAATATAGTCTCCTTCCTCTGTCGAACTTACCCTTAAATTGTAGGCCGAGGCAGCCGAGCAGGTGCATAGAACTGCCAGAATAATCGCAAGTACTGTCAGCTTAAAAACTCTTAAATTCTTCTCTTTTACTCTTCTCATATCAGCTCTCCCTTTTCCTCTTCATTCATCCATTTCCTTTCATTTATTTCCTCTGATCTGGTTTTGCTTTTTAGAAAAAGGAAATTCTCTCTTACTAGAACTTTTATTATTTTTCTTAAGTTTTTATTATTTTTCTTAAGCTTTAATTAATTTCTTAAGCTTTTATCGATTTTCTTAAGCTTTTAATTAATTTCTTAAGCTTTTATCATTTTAGTAAAAAATTTTCTTAATGCCTTTACAAGGAAATAAATTTTATCTCGAAGTTTATATACTTTTGGAATTAAAAATTCTAAACAGCTATCCTTAAATAATAGCTCATTATCCTCTACGATGGAGGAAATAAATTTTCAATTAAAGCCTTAAATATTGTAAAATCCGATATTATTCTAAGATTTCATAGTTTTGTTATTTCTCTAATGGAGGCCTAAAAATGGATGAGAAGATTGCGCCCCACCTTGAAGAGTTAACCAGGGCGCTTGGAGACCTTGAAAAGACTGGCATCCGGGGAGAGTTTGAGAAACTCATTGCTTTTCGCGTACCTCCTGATGTTGCAAAAGAGAGTATTCTCCGCAAGTTTGGAAGAAATAGGGTCCTGAAAGTAAAGGACCTGTCTGCTAACCTCAGGAATCTCGAGCTTACAGGCAGGATCATGGACCTTGGGGAGAAATCAATCCGTCCTCGAGAAGGGGCTCAAGAAGGTCCTTACAAGCTTTATACCGGGGTTCTTGCGGACGAAACCGGGTCAGTTCTCTTTTCTTCCTGGAAGGAGCTGCCAGGTTCGATTGGGGATGTAATTAACGTCAAAAACGCATATATCCGCGTCTGGCAGAACAGAATCAATTTTTCTATAGGGAAGCAGTCCCTTGTATCAAAAGTTTCTGACTCTGTGCTTCCTCCTCTATCTGAGCTTTCAGGAAGCCAGCCAAAAAAGTTGATTGATATCGGAAATGCGGATTTTTCAGTCGATACCGTAGTCTGCGTGCTTCAGCTCTCCCATAGGGAAGTCCTTGTAAAAGGACGTCAGGCAAGAGTAATTACAGGTGTGTTTGCGGACGAGACTGGCAGACTGCCTTTTACGGCATGGATTGAACTTCCTGGCATTGATATTGGAAGCATTATCCGAATCAAGGGGGCTCAGGTCCGGATTTTTAGGGGAATGCCGTCGGTAAATATCCTGAGTAGCACAAAAGTTTCTTTGGTCGGGCCGGAAGAGGCCAGAAAACTTGCATTTACTTTCGAATCCGCAGCAAAAGATCCTATCCCTATCAAAATCGAAGAGATAGATTCAAGAGACAGTATATTTGATGTTGCCGCAGTAGGGAATGTGGTTTCAGTCAGGCCAGGTTCTGGCATTATTACCCGCTGCCCTGAATGCAGTCGTGTAATCCAGAAAGGAAACTGCAGGGTGCACGGAAAGGTAGAAGGCATGCGGGACATGCGGATCAAAGCCATACTGGATGACGGAACAGGTTCCATGTCAGTTATGTTTCCAAGGGATCTTGTGGAAAGCATCTATGGAAAAACCCTTGAAGAGGCCGAACAGTTGATGTTCTCTGATGTCTCTAAAGATGTAGTTTATGAAGATTTAAGGCGCTTCCTTACAGGTCGCTACCTTGCAGTACGTGGAAACTCTTCAAAAGGCGAATATGGGATTTCTTTTGTAGCCGAAAAAGCCTGGGTACCTGACAATGATCTTGAGGTCAGAGTAGTAGAATTGCTTCGGAGGCTCGGCCCGGATGAAGAGGATGGACAGGATAGAAATTCACAGGTTTCTGGTGGAGGAATTGAGCTTGCTTAAACGAGAGGTTGCAAAGAGGGTTTTTGCAAGGGAATTCGAAGCCTGCAGAGAACTTGAAAAATCATCACGTTCGGACTCAGATTTTGTAGATTCAAAATCCCCTAACCTGCTTATTAGCCCGCTTGGGCTTATTATCAATCGTATTTTTGTGGTTGGAGTAGTCACAGAACTTGACAACATCGGAACCCAGAGCGAGATGTGGAAGGCAAGAATAGTTGACCCTACTGGAGCTTTTACGGTATACGCAGGACAGTACCAGCCTGAAGCCTCTATTTTCTTTTCAACGGTACAGATACCGGCTTTCATTGCCCTTACAGGAAAAGCCAGGGTCTATGAACCCGAACCAGGGTCGGTTTTTGTCTCAATTCGGGCTGAAGAGGTAAATGTAGTGAATGAAGATATCCGCAACAGATGGGTTGTGGATACCGCAGAACAGACCACTGAAAGGCTTGAATCCTTCCTGGATGCTCTAGCAAGCGGATATCATGGAGAGAAACTTAGGGAATATCTACTGGAAAAGAGCGTCTCTTCTGAGCTTGCGGAAGGCATTTCCATTGCGCTTGATCAGGAACTTGCTCCCAATGAATTCGCAAAACTACTTCGGGCTTCTATCAGGGAGGGCCTCAAAACCCTGGATTTTAATTCAGGGGGCGGCACAGGCGCCAAGGCTGACCAGAAGGAATTTGTGCTCGAATTAATCAGGGAAATGGGTGGGAGCAAAGGAGTTGATTACGCCGCGTTTATTCGCGCTGCAGTTTCCAGAGGTATTCCTGAGCAAGTTGTAGAAGAGGTTATCCGCGCTCTGCTTGCAGGCGGGCAATGTTATGAACCGAAGATAGGGATAATAAGACTGGTAAGATAAGCAGGATAATAAGGCTGGTGGGTTAATCGTACTGGGCGAATATATTTTGGTGATTCATTTTGAAGATATTATTTTGAAGATATTATTTTGAAGATATTATTTTGAAGATATTATTTTGAAGATATTATTTGAAAATGTTAAAACGCGTATGGTTTGCCTAATATGGGTGATAATGCTTAAGTGTGATTAGGTTGATTGGTATTCTTTATTAAAACTTAATGTTTCATGCTTAGTAACTATTCAGCCTATCAAAACATGTCTGTTGATATTGATTCCAACGAAAACGAGGAAACCGAGAATTAACATATGAACAATGAGAAAACATAGTCAGTCGCCAGCAGTCAAAGAAAATCAAATT
>DADO01000161.1:8708-10476 GCA_002509325.1 Methanosarcina sp. UBA402
TGGATATTAGTAAAGATGGCTATTGATGTTGTTTTATATAGGCTGAATAGTTACCATGCTTATTGTATTTACTGGAGAAATTGACATGAAAGTATTGGTCAGCGACTCACTCTCCAACGAAGGTTTGGAGATCTTAAAAGAACACTTTACTGTTGACGTTTCCATCGGGCTTTCCGAAGACGAACTGGTAAAGAAAATCAAGGATTATGATGCTCTTGTAATACGCAGCGGTACTCAGGTTACCCAGAAGATCATCGAGGCTGCCGACAAACTGAAAATTATCGGGAGAGCCGGGGTCGGGGTTGACAATGTTGATGTGGACGCAGCTACAAAAAAAGGCATTATTGTGGCTAACGCTCCCGAAGGCAATATGATTTCGGCAGCAGAGCACACTATTGCTATGATGATGTCAATGTCCCGGAACATCCCCCAGGCAAATGCCTCCCTCAAAGCCAAAGAATGGAAACGCAGTAAATTCACGGGCATCGAGGTCAAAGGCAAGACCCTGGGAGTCATAGGTCTCGGAAGAATCGGTTCCGAAGTCGCAAAAAGGGCTTCAGGGCTTGAGATGAACCTTATGGGATATGATCCTTTTATTTCCGAAAAACGGGCTGTCGAGCTTGGAGTCAAGCTGGCTACAGTTAATGAAATTGCAAAAGCAGCTGACTATATCACAGTGCACACGCCCCTCATTAAAGAAACCCGAAATATTCTTGATGAAGAGCAGTTTGCCCTGATGAAGCCTGGCGTCAGAATTCTCAACTGTGCCCGCGGCGGTATTATTAGCGAAGAAGCCCTGATAAAAGCTCTTGAAAGCGGAAAAGTAGGTGGCGCAGCAATAGATGTTTTTGTTGAGGAGCCTCCTTTTAATAACCCACTTCTGAGTTTTGACAATGTCATAGTAACTCCTCACCTTGGAGCCTCCACGCAGGAAGCTCAGGTCAATGTGGCAATCGACATTGCAAATGAAGTGGTATCCGTCCTTACAGGAGGGCTTGCAAAGAACGCAATCAATATCCCCTCGGTAAAGCCAGAGGCTATGGCAGTTCTTGCCCCCTATATCAGGCTCTCAGAGATAATGGGTAAGATTGCAGGGCAGCTCGTAGATGGAAATTACGAAAAGGTAGAAATCGGATACAATGGAGAAATTTCCGGAAAAGACACCAGACCCCTTACAGTCTCTGCCCTCAAAGGGCTGCTTGAGATGGCTCTTGGTTCTGGAGTAAACTATGTCAACGCCCCTACCCTTGCAAAATCAAGAAAGATTGCAGTCATAGAAAGCAAATCAGAATCTTCTGAGGAATATTCTTCAACTATCAGTATCAGGCTTAGCAACAATGGACAGGCGAAACTGATTGCAGGCACTGTTGTCGGTGACGAACCAAAGATCGTTGCAGTCGATGACGATAGAGTAGATATCTTCCCTGCAGGTCGTATGATTTTTGCCAAACACATCAACAGGCCTAATGTTATTGGACCGTGCTGCCTGGTGCTCGGTAAAAATAATATTAATATTTCAGGCATGCAGGTTGGCAGGTCAGAAATCGGAGGCGTGACCATGATGGTTCTTAACGTAGACTCTGAAGTCTCTGACCCGATCCTTGAAGAAGTCCGGGATGTTGATGGAATAATCGATGCTAAACTTGTGACCCTCTAATTTTTCCTTTTCTGGATAACTTTACTCCGGCAGAATATCAGGATGAAAAATCCTGTGCCGGAGTCTTTAAAATTCTCCTGGTGATCAACCAGTTATTACCAGTTATTTACC
>DADO01000161.1:10742-19937 GCA_002509325.1 Methanosarcina sp. UBA402
TTACCAGTTATTTACCAGTTATTTATCAGTTATTTATCAGTTATTTATCAGTTATTTATCAGTTATTACCACTTATTTACCAGTTATTTACCGTTATTTACCGTTATTTACCAGTTACTTCGTACTCTTATATTTATATCAAACAGTTGTATTATATTAGTCATATTATATTCTTATATCTGTCATTATATTCTCCTTACCAGTAACAATTTTAAGGCGGCAATTAATGGAAGAACTTAAACGCGTAATCTCCGTTCCTTTTAAAAAAACTCTTGCAGCTTCTCTCTCGGAAAAGGATTTTGAGTATTCTCTGGCTTTTGACCTGAAATGGTTTTCCCCGAAAACTGCCTCAAAGGTAAAGGAAAAAGCCCTTGAAGCAGACTTCCTTTCTCTTAAAGCCGGGGTTCTTGTGCCCTGCTTTGATGTGGAAAGTGTTAGAGTTCCTCATTCTTTTAAGCCGTCAGAGGACTTTCTTAAAAATATGGAAAGTTCCAGAGGGAAAGCATCCGGGAAAGAAGAAATTTCCTTTGAGCAGGTTCTGGAGTTTATCTCCGCAGATTCCGGGTTAAGCAGGCAGAAACTTGTTTCCGAAATTAACTCCATGCAGGATCGACTCTCCTATCTTGTGGATATCCGAGTCGTGGCACTTATTGTAGCAAAAAAGTTTGGGTGTAATATAGAAGCAATCTTTGGGAAGGTTGCCGGGTCTGTACTCGGCCCTTCCTTTTCTACATAATCTTTATGTACTAGAAATGTTATTCACATCATACCAATTCCGACTAATCGCTTGTTCTCTAATTTGCCGTTCCGGGATTAAGTCCCGTAGAGGCATTTATGGCGATGTTCGAACGCGATAGGGATTTTTTTCCGCGTGAGTGAGATCTATAAAATCTTGCGGAGGAACATACATTGGGTAAAAAATCACTGGTAAAACTATCAAGAAAAACAAATCCAAGAATCGTTTCCCTGATTCTTACCCTGAAAGAGAGGGCAAATGCAAATTCTGCCCCTGTCTGGAAGGATATCGCGAGACGTCTTGAGATGCCGTCCAGAAATTATGCGGCTGTGAATATAAGTAAGATCAACAGGCACACTGCAGAAGATGATGTCCTGCTTATCCCTGGGAAAGTTTTGGGTGCAGGTCTCCTGGATCACCCTGTAACGGTTGCGGCTGTAACCTTCAGTGACTCTGCAGTTGAAAAGATCATTGAAGCCGGCGGTAAGTGCCTGAGTCTCGAAGAGATAATGGAAGCAAATCCAAAAGGGTCCGGTATCAGGATTTTCCGCTGAGGTGTCGAAGATGACGGTTATCGATGCAAATGGGCTTATCCTGGGGCGTCTTGCAAGTACAGTTGCAAAACAGTTGCTTTCAGGAGAAGAAAAGATACATATTGTAAATGCTGAAAAAGCCGTAATTTCTGGCTCAAGGGCTACCACCCTCAAAGAATACCGGGAAACCCGGGAAAGAGGTGCAACGGAATTCGGGCCTTACTTCCCGAAGCGTCCGGACCGCATTCTCAAGAGGACTATCCGTGGGATGCTGCCCTATAAGAGAGCAAGAGGTAGGGACGCGATGTCCAGGCTCAAAGTCTATGTAGGTGTCCCCTATGAACTCAAGGGCGCTGAAACAATCACTATTGCAGATGCCGATATGAGGCTTTTAAGCTCCAGCAAGTATGTTGAGCTTGGTGAAGTGAGCCAGAAAATGGGTTCAAAGTTCTAAAGGGTGAGTCCTCATGGTCAAAGTAGTTAATTCATCTGGAAAGCACAAGACTGCAACTGCACGTGCAACAGTCACGAAAGGAACCGGTAAGGTTAGGATCAATAAAATTCCGCTCGAGTTATATACTCCAGAGCTCGTAATGATGAAGATCTCAGAACCTCTGCTGATCGCAGGAGAGGAAGTGGTCTCCGAACTTGACATTAATGTCGATGTACGGGGCGGCGGGTTTGTCGGGCAGGCTAATGCGGTAAGAACCGCAGTTGCCAGAGGTATTGTGGAATGGACAAATGACACAGTCATCAGAGACAACTTCGCAAGCTATGACCGCAATTTACTTGTAAGCGATTCCAGGCAGAAAGAATCAAAGAACTTCGGTGGACCTGGAGCAAGGTCAAAATACCAGAAATCTTACAGGTAAAACTATGATCCCAGTCCGATGTTTCTCATGTGGAAAAGTAATCTCAAACTATTGGGATGAGTACAAAAGGCGTGTCATTGATGGCGAAAACGCTGCCGTAGTGCTGGATGATCTTGGGATCACCCGCTACTGCTGCCGCAGAATGTTGCTAAGCCATGTTGAACTCGTTGATGTGCTTTCGCCGTACCAGTAAAGGGACCGTAGGGTAGCCTGGTCCATCCTTCGGCGTTCGGGACGCCGGAACCTGAGTTCGAATCTCAGCGGTCCCATTTCCCTATCTTAGGGTGCTGGTTTTAAGGCAGGTACTGTAAAATATCAAATTTATCATGATTTTAAATTATCGAAAATCATCGGAGCGTTTTTAAGTTTAAGGGTGATCAGTTGGTCAAGGAAAAGTATACCCGGTTCGAGCGTGCACGGATTGTAGGTGCAAGAGCATTGCAAATTGCAATGGGGGCTCCTGTCCTTGTTGAAGACGACGGGCGTCTGGATCCACTCGGTGTCGCAATTGAAGAGTTAAAGGCCGGAGTTATTCCTATCACGGTCAAACGTAAAATCAATTGAAAACGTTATTGGGATACATATTTCAGATATTGAATGTGTTTTATTGTTGATTCTATATTATGAGGTGTCATTTATGGAGGAAATTGAGCAGACAGGGCAGGAGGAAAATGAAGCACAGCCTTTGCCTGAAGAAAATGTCGTGGCTGAAGCAGAACCTGCACCTGAAAAGGAAGCCGCAGCAAAAACCGAATCTGTACCTGCAGAAACAGAGGATGAAGCAGCTTCTGCTAAAGAAGGTTCCACATCCCTTGTTTCAATTGACGAATATCTGGCAGCAGGCGTTCACATAGGTACCCAGCAAAAGACCCAGGATATGATGCGTTTCGTATACAGGGTCAGAACTGACGGATTATATGTGCTTGACATCCAGTCAACAGACGAAAGAATAAGAGCCGCATCAAAATTATTGTCTCAATACGATCCTTCAAGGATCCTTGTGGTTTCTTCAAGGCAGTACGGTCAGCATCCTGCAAGGATGTTTTCCAGGGCACTCGGCACCAGAGCAATGCTTGGAAGGTTCATTCCTGGCTTGCTTACAAACCCTCAGATCCATGGTTACTTTGAACCTGATGTTGTGATTGTAACCGATCCAGCAGGCGACGTCCAGGTCCTGAAAGAAGCTTCTAGCATTGGAGTACCTATTGTAGCACTCTGTGATACTAACAACCTTACTTCAAATGTGGATCTTGTAATTCCCACAAACAACAAAGGTAGAAAAGCTCTTTCCCTTGTCTACTGGCTGCTTGCAAGAGAAGTATCCCGGATTAATGGTACCCCCTTCAATTACGAGTTGACTGATTTCGAAACACCTCTCTGATTCCGAAAGGTAGCTCTGCATCCTGCAAGGATATATAAATCTAGCCCATATCTTATATGGGTGATTATAGATGAGACAGCCAGCAGTTGCAGGGCAGTTCTATCCCCTGCACCCAGAATATCTGGAGGAAGAACTCAAGCGATGTTTTGAAGGTCTGGAGATCCGGGAAAGAAATATCCTCGGGGCTGTCTGCCCGCATGCAGGATATGTTTACTCAGGAAAAGTTGCTGCACATGTTTATGCAGCTCTCCCCAGAGCCGACACATATGTCCTTTTTGGTCCCAACCATACGGGATACGGCTCACCTGTATCAGTATCTATTGATACCTGGAAAACTCCTCTGGGAGCTCTTGAGGTCGATCGCGAACTTGCCAAGGGGCTATCAGGAAGTATTATTGATACGGATGAGCTTGGGCACCGATACGAGCATTCTATCGAAGTTCAGCTTCCTTTCCTTCAATACCGCTTTGATCAGGATTTCAAAATTCTTCCTATTTGCTTAGGTATGCAGGATGAAGAGACTGCAGTTGAGGTTGGAAACCTTGTTGCCAGCCTTGTTTCCAAAAGCAAGAAAAGAGTAGTCTTCATTGCATCCAGCGATTTTACTCATTACCAGCCTGCAAACCTTGCAAAGGAAGTGGACAATGAAATTATAGAGGCTATTCTTAATCTCGATGTTCCGGGGATATATGAAAGGCTTTATAGGAAAGATGCATCCGTGTGCGGATATGGTCCTATTTCTGCGATGCTAACAGCTTCAAAGAAGCTTGGTGCGAACCGGGCTGAACTGCTTAAGTATTCAAATAGTGGGGAGATTTTAGGAGATATGGATGCAGTTGTAGGATATGCCGCGATTATAGTGGAGTAAGAGATATTCTGTGGAGAATGGAACATACTCGTTTTAATTCAAGAGACCGGGGTAGCTACTTATATCGAGATAGCTACTTATACCCGAATAATTTTTATGATTTTTACCGTTATCTACTTATCATAGTTTTGTAAACATAGTTTGTAAAATAGTTTAAACATCCAAAAATAAATATTTTATCACTCGGAAATAAATTGATGGTGTATTCATAAATGAATTTACTGTTGCATTAAACGTAATATATTTTTAAGATCCAAAATATTGTTAAATTCGCTCTTTCATTAAAAATGAATTGATTGTTACATTAAAATAAATTCGATATATACTCAAAAAGCAAATTCTCTAAAACAAAATTACTTTCACATTAAATTATAATCTCACATTAAGTGCGATTTCGTATTAAGTACGATTTAACATTAAATTATAACTTAGCTTTTAAGTATAATTTCTCATTAATTTCATACTAAAGTATAATTTCATTACTTTACATACATTTCATTACTTTACATACATTTCATTACTTTACATACATTTCATTACTTTACATACATTTCATTACTTTACATACTCAGCTAAGTTTGGGACATTCAGAGGAGTAATATTGGTTTTATATTCTGCACCTGGGAAAATCTATCTCTTCGGAGAGCATGCAGTTGTTTACGGAGAAACTGCAATAGCATGTGCTGTAAATCTGAGGACCCGTGTCAGGGCAGAGATTAGCGATTCTGTAGTTATTCAGTCGCAGATCGGTAGAACAGGAATTGACTTTGAAAAACATCCCTATATTTCCTCAGTTATCGAAAAAATAAGAGAAATTGTACCGATAAATGGTGTTTCTCTGGAAGTTGATTCCGATATTCCTGTAGGTTCCGGGCTCGGATCATCTGCAGCAGTGACGATTGCGAGTCTAGGTGCTCTCAATGAACTCTTTGATTGCGGGCTTTCTCTTTCCGAGATTGCAAAACTGGGCCATGAAATCGAAATCAAGGTCCAGGGAGCGGCAAGCCCAACCGATACCTATGTTTCTACTTTCGGAGGAGTTGTTACCATCCCTGACCGCAGGAAGTTGAGGGCGCTGGAATGTGGGATTGTAATAGGAGATACAGGAGTTTTTTCCTCCACAAAAGAACTTGTAATAAATGTCAGGATGCTCCGTGAAAGTTACCCTGAACTTATTGAGCCTCTCATGGCTTCTATCGGCAGGATCTCTAAAATCGGGGAATCCCTTGTCCTTGCAGGTGACTACCCTTCCATTGGCAGGCTTATGAATGTAAATCAGGGGCTTCTGGATGCCCTTGGAGTAAATATTCTCGAGCTTTCCAGGCTAATTTACTCAGCCCGCGGAGCCGGGGCTTTCGGAGCAAAAATTACAGGTGCTGGCGGAGGAGGATGTATGGTTGCCCTTACGGCACCTGATAAATGCCGGCAGGTTGGAGAAGCCATTGCAAAAGCAGGGGGCAAAGTGACCATGACAAAATCCTCGGAAGAGGGCTTGAAGTCTGATTAAGTCTGATTAAGTCTTTCAAATCTTATTAAAAACTGAGCATTCCGAATCTTTATTAAAAATTGAGTATTTCGGATCTGTATTAAAATCGAATCCGTATCAAAAATTGTATATCTAATTGAAAAATCTCTACATCTCTAAAACTTATTCCAATATTTCAGAAGCTTACTTCAATGTTTATGAAACTCATTTCAATATTTATGAAGCTTACTTCAATGTTTATGAAGCTTATTTCATTATTCATGGCTACAGTAAAAAGCATTAAAAAAGGTATTAAGTGATATGGTATGAAGGTCTCAACCGAATCTGTTATCCTGAAACTTGGGGGCAGCGTCATTACTGACAAAGCCGCAGATCTGGGAGTTATACGAGAAGCTGACCTCCTGAGGATAGCAAAGGAAGTTTCCGGATACCGGGGAAAAATGATTATTGTTCACGGTGCAGGCTCTTTTGGGCATACCTACGCCAAAAAATATGGGCTTGATAGTGGTTTTGATCCTGAAGGAGTAATTGTAACCCACGAATCTGTCAAGAAACTTGCATCCAGAGTGGTAGATGCTCTGAACGGATACGGAGTTCGGGCTGTAGCCTTACATCCAATGGGTTGTACGGTTTGCAGAAATGGGCGGATCGAGAGTATGTACCTCGATAACATAAAGCTCATGCTCGAGAATGGTTTTGTCCCGGTCCTGCATGGAGATGTCGTTATGGATCTCGAACTTGGAGCATGCGTACTCTCAGGAGATCAGATAGTTCCCTACCTTGCAAAAGAACTTAAGATTACCAGGCTTGGGCTTGGTTCGGCAGAGGACGGCGTGCTTGATAAGAGTGGCAAACCCATACCTGAGATCACCCCGGAAACCTTTGAAAATTTCAAGCATTACATAAGAGGTTCGGAAAGCACCGATGTTACGGGCGGCATGCTCGGAAAGGTGCAGGAACTGCTGGAACTTAGCAAAACGTCTTGTATTACATCACATATATTCAATGCCGGAAAAGAGAATAACATATATCGGTTCTTAGATGGGGAGTCCATAGGAACCAGAATCAGTCCGGATAAAAGGGTATAAAGTATGATCAACACTACCTCAAAGCGAAAGATCGAACACCTGAAATTATGTGCTGAAAGCCCGGTTGAATCCCGAAAAGTCAGCGCGGGCTTTGAGGATGTGACTCTGATCCATAGGGCGCTTCCGGAACTCAATATGGATAAACTGGACCTGTCTGCATACTTCCTTGGAAAGCGCCTGCGAGCTCCTTTTCTGATCGCTTCGATCACTGGAGGGCATCCTGATACTATTCCTGTAAATGCTGCCCTTGCCGCTGCAGCCGAAGAACTGGAAGTGGGAATAGGAGTTGGCAGTCAGAGAGCTGCAATCGATGACCCTGCTCAGGAAGAGTCTTTCAGAATTGTCAGGGACATGGCTCCAAGTGCCTTTGTATATGGAAATGTGGGCGCTGCCCAGATCCGCGAGTATGGTGTCGACGGGGTTGAAAAACTTGTAGAGATGATCGATGCTGACGCTCTTGCCATTCATCTGAACTTCTTACAGGAAGCAATTCAGCCAGAAGGGGATAAGGACGCAACAGGCTGTCTTGATATGATAAAAGATATTTGCTCCGTACTGAACACGCCAGTAATCATTAAAGAAACAGGAGCCGGGATCTCAAGGGAAGATGCTCTTCTGCTTCAGAAGGCAGGTGCGTCTGCAATTGATGTAGGAGGCACAGGAGGCACAAGTTGGGCAGGCGTTGAAGTCTACAGGGCCAGGGAAAGTGGAGATTCTGTCTCCGAACATCTTGGGGAACTTTTCTGGGACTTTGGAATTCCCACAGTTGCCAGTATTATAGAGTCCAGGGTTTCCCTTCCAGTTATCGCAACAGGTGGGATCAGAACAGGCATCGATATCGCTAAATCCATTGCTCTCGGAGCAAGTGCAGCAAGTGCAGCCCTGCCTTTTGTGGGTCCTTCCCTTGAAGGAAAAGAATCAGTTGTCAGGGTCCTTTCCCGCATGCTGGACGAATTCAGGGTTGCAATGTTTCTTTGTGGCTGTGCAAATATACAGGACCTGCGTAACGCGCCTGTGGCTGTTACTGGCTGGACCCTTGAGTATCTGGGGCAGCGGGGCTTTAACGTAAAAGATTATGCATTAGCAGGAGATGCTTTTTAAGGCGCAGCATAGATATTCGGCTAATTTTGTCTGTAATTCATATAAAAATTACATTCTATCGGTAGAGATCTAACAGCAGATAATATGTTCATTAAAAAGTTTGTTCCATAACAATATCTATACATAATATGAAAGTAATGTTCGAGAATAAATCGTTAATACATGAAATAATAGCCTTATCCCATCTGCTTCTGGATTAACAAACTGCCAGAATATTGTTGCTGTAAAATCGATTTATACGCCTTCGGTTAAGTGAGGAATCGTGACATTGCCTTTATTTCCACATTCCTTAACCGATGACCAATGAAAATCGGTTAAATTAAGAGATTAGTTTCATAAAATTCCGTAAAATCGATTAAATTAAGAGATTAGTTTCATAAAATCCCGTAAAATCGGTTAAATTAAGAGATTAGTTTCATAAAATCCCGTAAAATCAACCAAACTGAGAATTAATTTCATAAAATTACTGTAAATAGGTTAAATTAAGGATTAAGTTTTACAGTTACTCAGGCTGAAATCACTCAGTATGAAATGGTTTGTTATTGGAATAAGCGTAATTTATGATAATTGTCAAATCAGGAATAACCTGGTGAGATTTATCATAACAGAATAATCCAGATAAGAATAGGTTAGTAAAAAATCAGCAGGAATGAAAGCAGGAATAAAAAATCAATAAGAATAAAGACCTAACTATAACAATAGCACGTTCTGGATAAGCTCTAGAAGAATTGACTGAAATAGAGGACTGTACATTTTCAAAGTACTTTAAAGCCAGCAACTTTACCTTATAAAGTTGGTTGAAAATCGAGTTCTTAAGAGATAATGGACATTAAGGGAAGAGTAAGTAAAAGGCCTCTGTTAATTGAATTAATAGCCAGAGTCTATTCGATCTGGCAGGTAGAATCCTTTGAAAGAATACATCTAAAAAAGAGGATTGAAGACATTCCCGGGCAGTTCTGGAGCACTTAACAGGCATTTGAGTAGCTGCATACTGAAATAAATATATATTTAAAGTAGAATTCTTCTGCAAGGGATATAACCTTATATGTCTCATCCGGGGGTAGAGTTCTTCCTGCAAGAAGGTCTGAATAGTTACTCTCTAAGAGTTGATTCTGTACTAGGGTCTGAAT
>DADO01000161.1:20171-32194 GCA_002509325.1 Methanosarcina sp. UBA402
ATTCTGTACTAGGGTCTGAATAGTGACTCTCTAAGAGTTGATTCTGTACTAGATTCCATATTATGTGCTGTACTATTCATATCATGGTTATAACTTTAAGGTCATCACCTGATCCGTTTTCTGAGGATTAGGGTTCACAAGGATAAAAAATGAAATAAGAGGTAAAAATATGACTGAAATAGGAATTGTTGCAGTCGGCGGCTACAATGAAATGGGCCGTAACATGACTGCAGTTATCATAGGAGAAGATATTATCATTCTGGACATGGGGCTTCGACTCGATAGGGTTCAGATTCATGAAGATGTTGAAATTGACAAAATGCATTCTCTTGAACTTATCGAGATGGGGGCGATTCCTGATGATACTATTATGAAAGAAATTAATGGAACGGTTCGGGCAATTGTCTGTACTCACGGGCATCTTGACCACATAGGTGCAATTCCAAAACTTGCCCACAGGTATAATGCTCCAATCATCTCTACCCCATACACAACAGCCCTTATCAAACAGCAAATCGAAGCAGAGCGCAAGTTTGAGGTTTGCAACAGGGTCATTCCATTGAATGCGGGCAGGACTTACCAGGTTACTGAAGATATTTCCATCGAATTCATCAATGTCCAGCACAGCATTGTTGATTGCGTTCTTGCAGCAGTTCATACTCCAGCTGGAGCGATCCTTTATGCCTGCGATTTTAAGCTGGACCGAACTCCTACAATGGGTGAAGCTCCTGACTTCGAGCGCCTCAAAGCCCTCGGAAGGGAAGGAGTAATTGCAATGATTGTAGAGAGCACGAATGCTGGACGCTCAGGAAAGACTCCATCGGAACAGATCGCAAAGGATATGGTCAGGGATGTGCTGCTTGGAACAGAAGAGTCCGAGGTTGGGATGATTATTACCACCTTTGCTTCCCATATTCCCAGAATAAAAGCAATTATTGAAGCGGCTGGAGAAATGGGCAGGATTCCTGTGCTTATGGGGCGCTCAATGGAGCGTTATGTAGGGGCTGCGAGAGATCTTGGCTATTTGGAACTGCCTTCTAATGTCGAGATATACGGTCAGAGGAGAGACATCGACCGGGCCTTCAAAAGGATCATGCAGGCAGGAAAGAACAAGTACCTGCCTATCGTCACTGGGCATCAGGGGGAGCCAGGTTCCATACTTGTGCGCGTTGCAAATGGGGAAACTCCCTACACAATTGAGCCAGGAGATAGGGTTATTTTCTCTGCAAATGTGATTCCAAGCCCTATGACTCAGGCTAACCGCTATGCTCTTGAGACCAAGCTCAAGATGAGGGGTATCAGAATTTACGACAATGTGCACGTCTCAGGGCATGCATACAAGGAAGACCACTGGGAACTTCTGCGCATGGTGAATCCTGAACATGTAATCCCTGCCCACGGGGATATGGAGATGCACGGACACTATATTGAGATGGCGGAAGATGCTGGGTATGTACTCGGAGATACAGTACATCTTCTCAGAAACGGTGAAGTGTTATATATAGAAGAATAATTGTATAGGAAATCTATTCCGTGTCTCGTGATGCTTATGATGTTAATTTATGAGATCAAAAAAAGAAGTGTCCATGTTGACGCCGCAATTAATGAGCTGCTTCCGGTAGTCCCTCCTGAGGAGCTGTATAAAGCTTCTCGCTACCTGGTAGATGCCGGAGGAAAACGCCTCCGTCCTGCAGTTCTTATTCTGACAGCTGAAGCTGTAGGCTCGAATCTCAAATCGGTTTTGCCTGCAGCAGTGGCCATGGAGCTTGTACATAATTTCACTCTGATCCATGATGACATAATGGATAAGGATGATATTCGCAGAGGAAGGCCTGCCGTCCATATGATATGGGGTCAAGCCGGAGCAATTCTTGCAGGCGACACTCTTTATTCCAAAGCTTTTGAAATCCTATCAAAAGTCGAAAACGAACCTACAAGGATTTTGAAGTGCATGGACGTTCTCTCAAAGACCTGTACTGAGATCTGTGAAGGGCAGTGGCTTGATATGGACTTTGAGAAGTGGGGAAAGGTTACAGAATCTGAGTATATTCAGATGGTGGAGAAAAAGACTTCAGTTCTCTACGCAGCTGCAGCTAAGATCGGAGCTCTTCTTGGAGGTGCTTCTGATGAGATCGCCGAGGCTCTATTTGAGTATGGACGCCTTATAGGGATTGGTTTTCAGATATATGACGATGTTCTGGATATGATCACCCCTGAGGAAGTGCTCGGTAAAGTACGAGGCAGTGACCTTATGGAAGGAAAACATACCCTTATCGTAATCGATGCTTTCGAAAAGGGTGTGAAACTGGACATTTTCGGTAAAGGGGAAGCCACCCAGGAAGAAACCGACGAAGCTGTCCAGATTTTAACCGAGTGTGGGTCAATTGATTACGTAAAGAATCTTGCAATTTCATATATCAACGA
This sequence comes from Methanosarcina sp. UBA402, assembly GCA_002509325.1. Taxonomy (GTDB): domain Archaea; phylum Halobacteriota; class Methanosarcinia; order Methanosarcinales; family Methanosarcinaceae; genus Methanosarcina. Next base: position 22,596 of record DADO01000161.1, read on the forward strand.
AGGCAAAGCAAAACTGGACGTCCTGAGGGATTGCCCGGAAAAAGAACTTCTCCTTCAGATTGCCGATTATATGATCACAAGGAAATACTGAGTAAGAAGTCGCCCGAACGACAGGAGGTTTCAGGGAAAATTGCGGCTAATTGGGGCTGCAATAACCTTTACTTTTTTTCTAGCACGTTGATTCCATATATCCTCAATAAAACCACGGATAAATACAGATGGACACGGATGACCAGTATCCGTGTTTATCCGTGTCCATCCGTGGTTCTTTTATGAAAAAACCCATTGAACAGTGTTGATTTCAAAGTATAGTTTTGTTTCCATAATTTGGAATCGATACACTGTATGTCGGCACTCTCAGCATGCCGAAGGTCTCATAAATATTACGAAGCGTGAACCCTAGGTCTTCAGCCTAGGGGATATATGCGTCAACTTCGTCAATTTACTTTTCGTTATGCTTTGGCTTCATATAGGCCATCGAATAATGTAATATTAGGCATAGGTTAGCGAGAACCAAGCAACCTTTGTTAAAGAGTTCACCATCAGGCTCAGTAGGTCGTAGAAAAACATTCGACTCTAGCTTGTAACTACGTAAAGCCGAAACGAGCGAAAGAGCGAGACTCAGTACGGATGGTCCAGCCGGAATTAAAGCCTTTGGGGATGCCGATGGTCATCTATGAATTAGGAAGCCACTCAGTCTTTAGCTCAGGGGTAGTTCACAGGAAATGACTTTTTTAACAATCGTGTTTTTCAAATCCGGTTTCCAGACCTGCGGCATACAGTTAAAGTTTCAAAAAAAGATTAATAATGGGCAGGATTTTCATCCTACCGCTTTCGATTAATATTTAACTTTCAGGCTTTTTACTTTCTAGACTTAATTGTACTCTGGGCAGCCACGAGCCTTGCTATCGGGACTCTGTAAGGAGAGCAGCTTACATAATCAAGACCTATTTCATGGGCGAAGTGAATGGATTTTGGTTCTCCACCGTGTTCTCCACAGATTCCCATTTTAAGGTCAGGTTTGACAGATCGGCCTCTTTCTATACCGATTCTCATGAGCTCACCAACGCCTTCCTGATCCAGGACTGCAAACGGATCGTGCTCAAGAATTCCTGCCTTCTGGTAAATGGGTACGAATTTGGACACGTCATCGCGGCTGAACCCGAAGGTTGTCTGGGTCAGGTCGTTTGTCCCAAAGGAAAAGAAATCGGCTTCCTGTGCAATCTTGTCTGCAGTTATGGCAGCTCTGGGCAGCTCGATCATTGTTCCTACTGTGTAGTCGATCTTTACGCCCTCCTCGGCCATGACCGTCTCTGCCATCTTGCAGACTTCTCCCCTGGTGACGGAAAGTTCTTTTACAAGGCCTACTAGCGGAATCATGATTTCAGGAACAATCTGCATTCCCTCTTTTGCAAGTTCACAGGCTGCTTCCATGATTGCTCGCACCTGCATATTATAGATTTCTGGATAGGTTATTCCGAGCCTGCATCCTCTGTGACCAAGCATAGGATTGAGTTCTTTGAGGGAAACCACACGCTGAATGACCTTCTTTACTTCATCGATCTTACTGGAGTTTCCTGAAGCTTCGAGTACCCTGAGTTTTGCGTCCAGCTCTTCCTTATCAGGAAGGAACTCATGTAGAGGCGGATCAAGCAATCTGATAGTTACGGGCAGGCCTTCCATGCTTCGGAAGATCCCAATGAAGTCTTCTTTCTGTATTGGGAGTAATTTTTTGAGAGCCTTTTTCCTGGACTTCTCATCTTCGGCCATGATCATTTCCCTTACTGCGGGAATTCTATCTTCTCCGAAGAACATATGTTCGGTTCTGCAAAGTCCAATACCTTCAGCCCCGAGCTCACGGGCAAGACCTGCATCTGTCGGATTGTCTGCGTTTGTCCTCACTCCGAGAGTCCTGATTCCGTCAGCCCAGAGGAGAATTTTCTTCAGATCATCACTAATTTCGGCATCAATCAGGTCTACTTTTCCGATAATTACACTACCTGTACTTCCATCAATAGTGATGTAATCATGCTCTTTGATGGTGTAACCGTTTACCATGAAGAGGTTGTTCTTTATATCAATTGATATATCACCGCAACCCACAACACAGGGCTTTCCCATGCCTCTTCCAACAACTGCAGCATGAGAAGTCATCCCTCCACGCACAGTAAGCACACCCTGGGCAGCTGCCATTCCTCCTATATCTTCAGGAGAAGTTTCGGTTCGGATAAGAATTGTCTTTTCTCCCTTCTCAGCCATTTCCTCAGCTGCTTCGGCAGTAAAAATAACTTTTCCTACTGCGGCACCTGGTGATGCGGGAAGTCCTCTAGCGATTACTTCCAGGTTTGCTTCAGGGTCGATTCTCGGATGCAGAAGAAGGTCGATATGCTCGGCTTTAACCCTCGTGACTGCAGTTTCCTTATCAATCAGCCCTTCTGCTACCATATCTGTTGCTATCTTCACGGCAGCGGCAGCTGTTCGTTTCCCGGTCCTGGTCTGCAACATGTAGAGCTTTCCTTCCTGGATGGTAAACTCTATATCCTGCATGTCTCTGAAGTGGGCCTCAAGTTTCTGACAGATGTCAACAAGCTGTTTGTAAGCTTCAGGAATCTTATTTCCAAGAGTGTCAATGAAGTCCGGAGTCCGGATACCTGCAACAACATCTTCACCCTGTGCGTTTATAAGGTATTCTCCAAAAAACTTTTTTTCTCCTGTAGATGGGTTTCTTGTAAAAGCAACTCCAGTGCCTGAGGTGTTTCCTCTGTTTCCGTAAACCATGGTTTGTACATTGACAGCTGTACCCCAACTGTCATCAATTTCGTTAAGCTTTCTGTAAGTGATGGCCCTTGGATTATTCCAAGACTCAAAAACAGCATCAATTGCCATCTGAAGCTGGACTTTCGGATCCTGAGGGAACTCAAACCCTTTCTCGAGTTTGATAACTCCCTTGAATCTTTCAGCCAGCTCTTTCAGTGCTTTTGCATCAAGATCGGTATCGGATTCAACTTTAAGTTCTTTTTTCTTGTCCTCAATAAGGGACTCGAACTTGTCGAAGTCAATTCCCAGAACCACATCTCCAAACATAGAGATAAATCTGCGGTAGCAATCGTAAGCAAATCTTTCGTCATTGACCTTATTTGCGAGCCCGATAACGGATTTATCCGTGAGCCCAAGGTTAAGTACGGTATCCATCATCCCCGGCATGGACACCCTCGCTCCCGACCTTACAGAAACAAGTAAAGGATCATCTGGATCCCCCAATTTTTTGTTATTTAAGGTCTCGAGCTTATCGATTGCTTTTTCTAGCTGTTTGAGTACTTCTTCAGAATATTTCTTATCTCTTAAATAAAGTACACAAACTTCGGTCGTTATTGTAAAACCTGGGGGCACCGGGATTCCGAGATTTGCCATCTCGGCAAGGTTAGCGCCCTTACCTCCAAGTAGGTCTTTCATACTACTTTTGCCATCAGTTACATCCTTTCCAAAAAAATATACGAACTTGGACAATGAGTCTCCTCCCTGGAACGAGATCATTAATCGGAGTTAGTGACTGGATATGACCGCATTCATGGTCTGATTGTTGCCAACAATGTCCATTTGATATATAAGGTTGTGGTTTCCTTCTACTTTATTTTATACTTTTTTATCTTAATTTAGTTAAGACTGACATATAATATACGTCTTGCGATATCTTTATATATTATGAGCATAGACTACATATGCTTTTCAGTCTATAATATATATTTTTATTTATGGCTGACAGAATAACATGTTCAAAGCCAGGAGATTTTTGCCCTGAGCTGGAGAAATAGCTGTTAATTATTCGTGGCTAATATGAAACGACTCGGTAAAGTGCTGTACAGAGCAGGTGTTAAAAACCTGATAATTAGAGGGGATGAGATAAAACCCGAGAATATCTCAGGTAGTCTGCCTAAGTTGAATTCAGTAGTTGTAGATAAAGCTCTGAATCGGATTGGTACGATCGTCAGCGTTTTCGGACCAGTAAACCATCCATATTTTTTAGTGAAGGGTTTTAAGCGAACTTCTAATTCAGAATTTCGAGCTCTCGTTAATGAAAGGGTCTATGTTCGGTGAGATTTCTGACATTGAATGCACATTTAAATTCTTGTTATGGTTAATATTAACTAGTTTATATATTTTTCGCTAGTTATCTCGTTGATTTTCTTATCCTTCCTTTTATATAATTACTGTAATTTTAACATGCAGCCAAGGTACTGGGAATTATAAACATATGGTCATTCTAATTTGTAAGGTGATATGATATGGTAGAAGTCGAAAGAGTTCGCTATTCGGACACTCTTGAAAGGGAAAAAATACGTGCCATGATCAAAGCTCGCAAAGAGAAAGAAAAGGAGCAAAGTTTTGAGACCGAAAAGGCCGTGTGTCCAGAATGCGGTAGCAGAAACCTCGTTCACGACTATGAGCGAGCCGAGCTCGTGTGTGGGGACTGCGGACTTGTCATTGATGCCGATTTTGTTGATGAAGGCCCTGAATGGCGAGCTTTCGATCATGATCAACGTATGAAGCGTTCCCGTGTGGGTGCGCCCATGACATACACAATCCACGACAAAGGGCTTTCCACAATGATTGATTGGAGAAACCGTGACTCCTACGGAAAGTCGATCTCCTCCAAAAACCGTGCTCAGCTCTATCGTCTAAGAAAATGGCAACGTAGAATTCGTGTAAGCAACGCAACTGAAAGAAACCTCGCATTTGCACTATCTGAATTGGACAGGATGGCTTCTGCTCTGGGTCTCCCGAGAACTGTCAGAGAAACCGCAGCTGTCGTCTATAGAAAAGCTGTGGACAAGAACCTTATCCGTGGGAGAAGCATTGAAGGGGTCGCCGCAGCCGCTCTTTACGCTGCTTGCCGCCAGTGCAGTGTCCCAAGAACTCTTGATGAAATTGAAGAGGTGTCAAGGGTAAGCCGGAAAGAAATCGGAAGGACTTACCGCTTTATTTCCAGAGAACTGGCATTAAAGCTTATGCCCACATCGCCTATCGATTATGTCCCAAGGTTCTGTTCTGGCCTTAGCCTTAAAGGAGAAGTCCAGTCCAAGAGCGTTGAGATCCTGAGGCAGGCTTCCGAAAAGGAACTAACAAGCGGGAGAGGTCCTACAGGAGTTGCTGCAGCTGCAATTTATATTGCGTCCATTCTCTGTGGGGAACGGAGGACTCAGCGGGAAGTCGCAGATGTAGCCGGGGTTACGGAAGTTACCATCCGAAACAGGTATAAAGAGCTTGCAGAGGAATTAGATATTGAAATAATCCTCTAAATCCTTTTAGGAGGACTTAACTCGCGATCAAACGGCGGCTCGTTTGGATACCGAAATTATCCTCTAAGTTCTCCCCTATTTTTCGCCAGCGATTTTTCTCTGTTTTTTTATAGAGAAGCTTTTATTTTTTTTATTTATGTTATCCGGGGCTCCAGGATGTGCGAAGCTTTATTTTCAAAAAGAAACCTTAGACGTTTTAAAATTTCTGATCTATGATGCTGGCAATTGAAATCTTGAAAGCTCTTCTTTTAGGTTTTTCTGTAGGGCTTACAGGAGCACTCGTTCCGGGCCCTATGCTTTTTGCAACTATAGAGATTTCTCTGGAAAAAGGCTGGCTTGCAGGTCCGAGAGTCGTATTCGGGCATATGGTCATCGAGCTTGTGCTCTATATGCTCATTCTCTTAGGGGCGGCTTCGCTTGTCGGCAGCAGCATGATTTCCGCAATTTTTCTTATAGGAGGGTTTTCGCTTCTTGTCTTCGGGCTTCTTACCTTAAAGGATGCCAGAGCTGTGGCTTCTTCTACGCAGGTTTCTCAGGGCTCATCAGGCTTGAGGCTGACTTCAAGCCCTGCCCTTGTAGGCCTGGTTACTTCAGTTTCAAACCCATACTTCTGGATCTGGTGGCTGACTGCGGGCGGTGCCCTTGTACTTAAGGAATATGAATTAGGGATCATGATTGCAATGGCTTACATGCTCGGGCACTGGACTGCGGACCTGAGCTGGTTTACGGTCGTATCCGGGTCATTCAGCCGTGGGAAAAACCTGCTGTCTCAAAAAATGCATAGGTATATCCTCTATACCTGCGGGATATTTCTGATAATTTTTGGGGTGTACTTCATGCTTAATTACAAACATTCAATTCAATTATCCTGAGTGCGGGCTCTGGGATAGCTTAATAACAAAAGGATAACTTTAGAATTCCGTAGATTCCTATGAAAAGGCAGTGCATAAAAGTCTCTAAAAAGAAAGGAGAAGCTGTAAGACGGATGCTCCTTGAGCTTGAAATTCTTGACAATTCCGTAAAAATAGGTGCAGATGAGATATTTCTTTATCTCCCCCTGACAAGAGAGCCTGCCCCTGAAGAGCTGGAGAGTTTTCCTGAAAATGTTGAACTTACCAAGTTTGATTTCAAGCGCCAGGAGAAAAAACCTGTTCCTGAAGACCTTCTTGGTTTCAGCCCTGCTTATGAAGTTATAGGAGATATTGCCCTGCTGGAAGATCCTGATCTCGATACGCAAAAAGCCTTAAAAATTGCCAACGCTATCCTCCGGACCCAGCCGAATATAAAAACGGTACTCAAGCCTCTTACGCCTGTAATCGGAGAATTCAGGGTCAGAGAATTTGAGATTGTTGCAGGCGAGCCGAGAACCGAAACCATTCACAGGGAATATGGCTGCCGTTATAAAGTCGACCTTGCGCGAGCTTATTTTACTCCCCGCCTTTCGACCGAGCGCTCAAGAATTCTCGCCTGGATTAAGGAAGGGGATACCGTTGTTGATATGTTTGCAGGCGTGGGCCCATATAGTGTCCTGATTGCAAAGAGCAAAAAACCTTCAAAAGTCCTGGCGATCGATAAAAACCCGGATGCTGTTCGTTATCTCAGGGAAAACATAACTCTTAATTCGGTGAAGAACATCGAAGCAATCGAAGGCGATGCTAGGGAAGAAGCAAAAAAGTTTGCAGGCACTGCCGACCATGTAATTATGAATCTTCCTCATAACGCTTTTGAATTTCTGGATTCTGCAGTTCTCCTGACAAAGCCCGGCGGAATCATCCATTATTACGGAATTACCCCTGAAGACGACCTTTTTGAAAGCTCTATCGAACTCATAAGGATGGCTGCGGAAAAAGCAGGAAGGAAAATCAAGGTTCTGGAGAAAAGGGTAGTCCGTTCGTATGCCCCTTACCAGTATAATATATGCATAGAAGCCAGAGTTATTTAAAGGAAGTCCGCATTACTTAAGGGAGGTCAGGATTAATTATTTAAGCTTTAAAAAGGTAAACAGCCTTTCACGAGCGAAATAATTAAATTCTTGATCGCTATTGTAAGTCTGCTTATTTTTCCTGTGCATTCGCCGTCGTGGCTTAGCGGTATAGCGGCTGATTCGTAATCAGCAGGCCGAGGGTTCAAATCCCTCCGACGGCTTTTTAATTTTTTGTGATCTTAAGAGCTTTGAATATTTTTCTTTAGTTCATTTTTGACTATTTCCTGAGCAAAATCACATCATCAAGCAAATTAGTAAATTTCGTTCTATTCTTCTTTTATTTTGAGACAAACTATCTTGAATTTAAGGATTTTTATAAATCTAAAATTAAAAAGGAAAGTTTTATGATTTATGTTGAAATTTTGGATATATAAAATAATTTTATTGTAAAAGCAGAGGATGAAAGATAAATGAGAAGTAAGGAAAATTTCCATTCATTGCCCCTGGTGTCAATATCCCTAGTTTTGTTTATGGCTCTAGTTTTGTTTACGGCATCAGCAACTTCTGCAGCAGCTGAAAACCTAACGGTTCATTTCATAGATGTGGGTCAAGGCGACTCAATTCTAGTGCAGTATGGCGACAAAGATATGCTTATTGATGCTGGAGAAAGGGGTACAGGCGATGATGTAGCCGAATATATAAAGAGAAAAGGTGTCACATCGCTTGATTATGTGGTTGCTACACATCCACATGCAGATCACATCGGTGGCATGTCTGATATCCTCAAAACCTTCCCGATCGGGCAGTTCTTAGATAGCGGATACCCGCATACATCGGGGACGTATGAATACATGCTCGAAACAATTGACAGTAATAATATTCCCTTTACAACAGTAAAGCGTGGTGACAAGATCGACTTCGCTTCAGGCATTGTTGTAGAGGTCTTGAATCCTGGAAGCTCATATTTCACTGATGACCTTAACCAAAACTCAGTAGTGTTAAAGATAACTGATGGGAGCGTATCTTTCCTGCTTATGGGTGATGCCGGAATAGAAGCAGAAGGCGCTATCGTGAAAGATGGCTACAACGTTGATGCCGATATCCTTAAAGTAGGACATCACGGGAGCATCACTTCCAGTGGGAAAACTTTCATTTCGGCTGTGAGCCCGGCTGTGAGTATCATTGAAGTTGGTACCGGAAATAAGTATGGCCACCCACACGCTGAGGTACTTGAAACACTACAAAAAGCCTCAACAGTTTACAGAACAGATGTTGACGGTACAGTTACTGTAACAACAGATGGATCTGCCTATACATTAACAACGGAGAAAACAGCAGTTACAGATTATACAGAAATATCAGAAACTCCTACTCAGACCCCAACTGAGACCTCAGCTGAGACTCCTACTCAGACCCCAGCTGAGACTCCTACTCAGACCCCAACTGAAACTCCTACTCAGATTCCAACTGAAACTCCTACTCAAACTCTAACTGAAACTTCTACTCAGACTTCAACAGAAATGCCTGCAGAGGAAACTGATGATACTGGAAGCAGTAGTTCTGGCGGCAGAAGTCACAGATCCAGTTCTGGTGGTGGATCTACAGGCGGTTCTCCTGAACCTCAAAAGAATGTGGAGTTTAAGGACACAGCTCAGGCCTTTATTCCTAATGAGAGACCTGTGTATTTCAACTTTACAAATAATGTAACTGTTGTAGATTTTATTAATTTTGAATCAGAGAAGACTGTGGGCAAAACTACAGCAATTGCTGAGAACTTAAAGAATAAGTCTGCCCTGGTTCCTGAACTACCTGAAGGGATTGTCTATAAGTCCTTTAACGTGTGGATTGGAAACGGTGGCTATGGAAATTCAGATAACATTCTAAATGCAGTTATAAGTTTCAAGGTTGAAAAGGTTTGGATTCAGGAAAATGACCTCGATCCATATTCTATTGTGTTGTATAAGTACGATGACGAAATGAAAGATTGGGCAAAGTTACCCGTAAATCTGACAAATGAAGACAATCAGTCCCTGTATTTCACAGCAAATGTACCTGGCTATTCTTCTTTCGTAATAACAGGAGAGAAAGGAATGCGTAGCATGCCGCCTGCAGAAACTTCTACAATATCCACTATCAGTAATGTAGAAGATAATGCAAGTACTGGTGCAAGTAAGGCAGCTGAAGGAAACGAAAAAACTCCTGGATTTAGTATAATCAGTGGAGTTGTATGTTTATTTTGTATGTCTTTGCTTAGAATTAAGAAAAGATAAAACAGAATGTATTTAATAAGGCATTGAAGTTATAGATCAAATCTGGCAAGCGAGTACATTAACCTTGTTTTGCCAGATTTGAGATTAATGATGGGGAATAAGGCATAC
>DADO01000161.1:32473-34469 GCA_002509325.1 Methanosarcina sp. UBA402
ATAAGGCATACCTTTACGATAACAATGGAAAACTAGTTTCTATGCTGGAGGGATGAAAATGGAGAATTTTAAAGTTACATTAGACAGGATTGAAGAAGGTATTGCGGTATTACTTGTAAGGGATGAAGAAACAGTTAAAATTAATATCCCACTCTTTTTATTGCCTCCTGAGAGCAGAGAAGGAGATATTCTGGATATTACCATTGCCAGAAATATAAAAGAAACAGAGGATGCTAAAGAAAGAGTCTCGGCTTTGCTTGAAAAGCTTAAAAACAAAAATAAAGACTGAATGAATGGTAGGGCAGGGTGAAACAGGTCCGCCCAGGCTTGAGTGGACAGGATGAAACAACTAGACCAGTTCAGAAATGATTGAAGACCCCAGCTGATTGGGTCTAGGGTGGCTAGGTAGAAAATATTTAAATTTTGTTTTTGAGTTTCCTTTGAGTATGTTTTAATGTCAAGTTTAGAGCCTCTTTATCAAATGTCCCAAATTAAATCCGTATCACCACACCTATAAGTGTTGCCATAAAAATACCCAGACTGGCTCAACCAAGAACACCTTCAAGAGCAACCCATTTCCTGAAGATGTCTCCAGAGTACCAATTTCCCTGACTTATAAAAGTAAATGTGCCGATACTATCATAAAAAAGATCTAGTGAAAATACCTTTTTACTCTGGTCATAATCTTTTACATACAGAGCCAAAATCTTTTTGATTAATATAGATAGTAAGCACTTGAGAATATTAACATAATGTGTAAGTTGATTGTAAGGTGAGTTAGTGAGTAGGATAGGGCTAGAAAAGACAATAAACACACTAAATATTATTATTCGTTGGATTTTTGGAGTTTTCTTTTTATTCATGAGTCTTGGTTCAACAATATTTGACCATAATTATTTTCCAAGCCTCATTTTGTTTTTAGCAACAATCATAACGATTCCTCTTTCGGCGGAGAAACTGGAAGATAAGTTAAACATTTCAATGTCGGGAATTATGAGATTTTTTGTTGTGCTTCTTTTAATTATTCCAGGATTCGCTACAATATCATGGAAAGATACAACCGTTAACAGTACTAATGCAGTTGAAGTTCCGTCATCTGTAAGTAATAATACAATAACTATACCTTCGGAGCCAACTTTAGTTGCAAAACCTACTCTTACTCCAACAGAACAAACTGAACCTTCTTCAGCAAGTATCGATCTTCACGCTGAAAAAACAAATTTTGTGAAGGGAGAAGAGATTTTGTTCAAACTCTCAGCCGTGAATCTTATCATAAAACCTACAATGCACGTTCAGGTTATTATTATCCCTCCTTCCGGAATGAGCGTTTCTTCCTCGGAGTTTGTAGAGTCTGGTGCAGGGCAGTATACTGCAGTATTTAATCTGGAACCTGGAAAGGGAAAAGATATTGAAGTAAGGATAGTAGCTAATCAAGTTGGAAATTTTAATGTCAATGGTAGGGTAGTCTACTACTTTGGGAACAATAAAAAAGATGCAGAAGATTACACGTTTAGTCTTCCTATTCAAGTCGGAGAAGCTCTTGGCACTAAATCAAATGAAAAATGATACCAGTGATATTGGGTCGTGTACGTGAGTTATTGGTCAATTCCGAAAAAACGAGAATATCTTCCATATTTAAGAAAGATGCAGAAAGATTCTTGTGTTTGCAGTTTTCAATAACTCATGCCCATTACCTGATATTGTTCAAAACTGAAATACACAGCCTCACCTCATTTCTTCTTTTTAACAATTAAATCGATTGATATTATCAGGTTGATATTATTCGGATATCCGAAACTGGGATCTTTTTTTGATTCAATTCTTTGTAAGGTTGAACTTGTCTCGTCTGCAACGCAAAAAGCAGCAGACATATTCATTTGGATTCGGTTAAGATACGAATTGTTCCAAACATATTACTTTCATTGTAATTTTCGTCAACTACAAAATTGGATATCAATATGCGATTAGAATATGAGTAGTCAATTTTGGGTTAACA
>DADO01000167.1:0-1284 GCA_002509325.1 Methanosarcina sp. UBA402
GAGGAAGAATTCCAGAGATCTGCAGGCATTGATTCCTATCAGGTGACAAGGGATTCAGTTTATATTCCGTAAAAGTAAAATTAATAATGTAATTGTGTTGGAAAACGTTTTGGTCTATTTGCTAGATATACCAATTTGTTCGATTAGCTGTTAGGATTCCTTTCGACAGAAATTCTCTAGAATGATTTCATAACTTCTTCCAATTTGTATTTAACTAGTATTACAATTACCAAATTTATTAATAATTATTCACATATATTAATTTTTCTAATTATCTAAAAACGATAAAAAGTATTAAGCATTTATGTTTAATTGTTACTATATTTAATTATTCAAACTTTAGCGAATTAATTTATAAACGTAATAATTATTATTTAACACTAACTTAATATTAAATAATAATTATTAATATTTAATTTGAATAATTTATATAGTATATAAGTAAACTCTCACTCATAAAAAGGGTAAGAAGATTCTCAGATATAGGAGCAAGTCGGGAAGTTTGAATCCTTAAAAATAGTATTTTCCCTGGGATATCTCTTTAAAAACTGTCAATGTTTTGATATTTAGGGGATCAAAAGTCTATATTTTTAAGCCATACTATCGCTCCACATATGCAAAAACTATACGAGTTGGAGAATGTTGGTAGAATATTATGCTCATAGATGTTGAAAAATGTACTAGTGTTCAGAAAAAGACCTGTTATAAAATCTGATAAAGGATATTCACCAATTTAAAGAGCTTCAAATAAAGAATTTTTGAGGTGGTGTGTTAAACTGGGTGTAACCAGAACTTTTTTCATAGTTAATATTTACCAGACTCAAAAAATAGAAAACAGCCTATTTAGGCTGTTTCTGCCCAGAAAATAAGGCTTCCGTTGAATTCTCCTACAGACAAATAGTTGCTCGGGAGATCAATCTGAACTTCCGAAACATCAGATGTGTTTGAAGCTATAGTTTTGTTGTAAGCAGACCATAAGATTTGGTCGAGCTTAAGCCCAGTTTCAAAGGGACCATTATCCTGGTCTTTCACATTAGCTGTAACTTTTATGCTACCCCTTCCGTTATTCTGGAGGGTCAGAGGTACAGACTCACTCGGCGTGCCTGGACTGACTGTTCCAAAATCAATTGAGTCTGTGGAAACGGTCAGGGAAATTACAGGTGTGACATTGACTTTAAGCGATACAGCTGCACAAGAGCCTGATCCATGAGGCTTTCCGGCATTGCAGTTTGTATCATCAGTTACGTTTTTACCGCCATTTGTGTCATCAGTTACATTTTTACC
>DADO01000167.1:1548-2806 GCA_002509325.1 Methanosarcina sp. UBA402
ATCTGTGTCATCAGTTACATTTTTTCCGTTTTTATAACTGACAACAAGAATTGCACCTGAAGGGGCCAGGTAATCACCACTATTATCCGTAATAGGGGGAGCAATTATCTGAGCCATGTTGTTTTCTGCCTGGATATAAGTTCCAACAGGTCTTGCTTCATCGATGTCCAGATCAGAGTATGGAGTTGATTTGTAGACACCGGATACATTCATCTCGTTGAATTTCAGAACAATACCCTCATGTCCTCCGGATTGAACTGTAGTCCAGAGCTGAGCCTCATCCACATTGCTTAAATCTATTGAACCGCCTTTGAATGGAATATTCACGGTGGCTTCGTCTGGAGTCAGACCTCCCGAGGAACTCATTGTACTTACCATGTCGCAGCCTTCATTGACCCAGTATTCGATTTCCTTTCCTGAGGCGTCTTCATACACTACGAGCAGGGCTATCCCATCAACACAGAAATAGTTATTCGGATCGCTATTAGTGTTTGTAACTTTTGTGATATATGTTCCACTTCCACTAATAAGCTCTGTTACATCATAAGCCCATGTCCCGGTTGGGAAGTCATATTGTGAACCCCAGCCTTTCTGATCTGCATATTCGGCTTCAGGAGTAAGGGAGCTGCCTTTGAAATCCAGGCTCATGGAAGGAATAACTCCAGTAGTACCTGTTGCACTCCAGGTCCAGAAATTATAGAGCCTTGCAAACTTCACAGTTGCTCCTTCAGGAAGCTCCAGGGAGTGACCTACAGTGTAGACACTGTCAGGATATATCTTACTACTGTAACTGCTGTTTCCATAGTCATAAACAATGTTTCCTTTAACTTTGCCATGGGCATAGGTTTCAAGAGGTTTGTCTCCAGCATAACCGTTATGCATTACCTCCTGTGTTTTGCTAAGTTCATTGTTTGTTGCGTTCGTATCACTTATGGTAGAGCCTGGAACAACAACTGCCTTGAGAGTATAATTCTTTATCTCAGCAGGCTTCCAGATAAACTCAATTTCTTCCGTAGCTCCATTTGAAAGTCCGTTAATCGGCTTGTTTTCGACAAGAGAACCTTCAGAATAAAGTTCAAGGGCAAAATTGCCTGCGTTTTCTGGCCCATTGTTAATTACAGTGACATTTACGGTATTTTCCAGGTTGTCCCAAGCTTTCGCTACGCCGTTGTGCGAGACTTTTATTGCCTGTACACCAAGATCAGATGAGGATTTTTCCCCACTAGTGTTTTCCGAAGGTTTATCGTCACCGGGTTTA
>DADO01000167.1:3103-3575 GCA_002509325.1 Methanosarcina sp. UBA402
AGGTTTATCATCACCGGGTTTATCTGAGGATGATGTGGTATATTCTGCTGTCAGGATTCCAAGGGCATTCTTATAGAATGGAGCAGTCCTGTCATAAGTCAGAGTGTTTGTACCGGACGATTTTAAGGAATCCTTAACGTTCCAGGTATTGGAACCAGTATAAGTACCCTGAGGACTACCTGAAGCAAGAGCCTTTCCGTTGAAAGTGTACGTCCCATCTGTGCTTGCAAGGTGTAAAATTGTGAGCTTTGAATCAGCCAGGGAAGAACCTTCAGGCAAAGCGGCCTCAAAAGCCGTGCCCCCTATGTAATTTTCACCCAGTTCATCGTCACTATAATAGGTATCTGGATCATGGCCACGATTGACCTGGTACCAGATATTTTTCCCGCTGCCGTCATTGTAAGCTACTACAAGAGTTATCAGTTTTACTCTGCCGTCAAATGAACTATCAAGAGGATCGGTTTTTACTACA
>DADO01000134.1 GCA_002509325.1 Methanosarcina sp. UBA402
ATGATATTGAATTGCTTTTCTCGGTTCATCAAGAGCACGATATGCGCCCCCAAAATATCCAAGATATCTTCCTTCTCCGCGTCTGTTCCCTATTTCTTGAGAAATATTCAGTGCCTGTTCACAATATTCTATTATTTTCCTTGGTTCGCCCAGGTGACTGTATACTGACCCCAAATATCCAAGGTATCTTCCTTCTCCACGCCTATCTCTGACTTCTCTGGAAATATTCAGCGCTTGTTCACAATATTCTATTGTTTTCCTCGGCTCGCCCTGATGACTATATGCTACCCCCAAATATCCAAGGTGTCTTCCTTCTCCACGCCTATCTCTGATTTCTCTGGAAATATTCAGTGCCTGTTCACAATATTCTATTGTTTTCCTTGGTTCACCCAGATAACCGTATGCTAGCCCTAGATTCCCAAGGTGTCTTCCTTCTCCTCGCCTATCTCCGGTTTCTCTCGCAATTTTGAGAGCCTGCTTATGATAATCTATTGCTTTTCTTGGCTCACCCAGAACACTGTATGCTAATCCCAGATTTCCAAGGACTAACCCATGAGTATTTCTACAACTCAGGAGCATTTCAGTTCCGAAATGGTTTTTCGGTAACAGTCTTTCATAGATTTTGATTAATGTCGTGTAGTTTCCCCATAAAGAAAGGTAGTCCTCCAGATTAAAGATAAGTTCTGCAGCTGAATCATATAAGATAAGTTCTGCAGCTGAATCATATTTTTCTGCAACGCAGGCATGGTGGTAAGCTTCGAGTACTGGCTGAAGGTCCTCTTTTTTCGTGGGTTTTTTTGGAAGGGACAAAGATTTGTAATAATTATAAGCAATTAAATGGACTTCTTTTTTGTTTTCCAGGTCGTCATAGGCAAATTCCTTAACTAAAGGATGCAACCAGTAACTACCATTGTGGTCAGTTTCGAGAAGAGACTTGTCAATTAGCTTCTCAACAGCGTTTATTGGAGTGTTTTCCGTATACATCTCCTTTAGCCCTTTTATATCTACAGGCTTACGATAGACCGAAATGCGTTCAAGTAGCTCTTTTTCGTCCCCGGCCAATTTTTCGAATAGTCTTCTTGCCTTTTTTATAGTATCCTCTTTTCGTTCCTGGTATATGCTAAGGTCTTTAAGAGTGTCTGCTACTCCAAATTTTTTTACTAGCTCCACAAGTAGCTTCAGGGCAAGGGGATGACCATCCACGCCTGTAGCTAGTTCTTCCAGCTTTTTGGGCTCGACTTTATCGAGTCCGTTGCTGGAAAGATAATTAACTGCAGAATCCGTTCGCAAACCATTGAGGTGCTGCTTTTCTTCGCCCTCAACTACATCAAGAAGACTTTCCCCATTTTCGAGTATGGGAGAAATCCGGCTTGTTATAATGATTTTTGCATTGTGGGTGTTGTATTGGAGAGAAGAAAAAAGAAGCTCGATTCCTTTACTATTGAATCTTGTATCTTCCATTACGGTACTCAGATCATCGAAAATGAGCCAGATCTCACTTCTTTTCTGCAGTTCGTCGGTGAGTTTGTCAACATCAGTTTTTCCGGGTTCCCTTTCTTCGGCTTTGAATGCTGCAATTTCAGGGGCATTCATGTAGGCGGCGAGTTTTTCAAGGATATCACCAAGTTTTGCATCCTGGTTTTCATAAAAACAGAACCAGAAAGGTTCAGGAACGTTTATAGGTCTGAGATCTACCAGAGCTCTTGCTAGAGTGGACT
The DNA here is from genome assembly GCA_002509325.1 of Methanosarcina sp. UBA402. GTDB lineage: Archaea > Halobacteriota > Methanosarcinia > Methanosarcinales > Methanosarcinaceae > Methanosarcina. The sequence goes on from DADO01000134.1 coordinate 1,719, forward strand.
TGCCAACGCCGCCGACTCCGCTGAGAAGTAAAATCCGATGATTTTCAAGGTATCTGAGGGCTTTTTTTAGCTCTTCAGCTCGGTTTTCCGTAACAAATTGCTTTAACCTTTCAGGATAATCGAAAAGCGTTGAAGGATTATAACGGCTCAGAATTTCCTGATTTGTCGCTTCTTTTCTTCTCTGGTCAAGATATTCAATGATTTTGATGTATTCATCGCCGGAAGGGGTTTCGAAATTGAAAAAGTTATTGTAGTTTCCTACTGCGAGTTGATCAATATTCTCGACATTCAAATTTATAATAGTTTCAATTTTTTTAACAAGGTCTGGATTTTCTCTTAGCAGTTTTAGGATTTCCTGCTGAAGCTCTTCCTTTGCTTTTGGGTCTTCGGAGTTTTCGGAAACTTTTGTAAAGGCTTTTTTGAAGGATGCGCCCATATTAGGGCAGATTTTCTCCAGCAGAGCCTGTGCCTTTCTTCCGCTTGCAGAACCAAGTTTTTCAAAGGTTTTTTCGTAGAGCATATTCTCAAGGACATCTTTGCCTTTGTTGGCTACAGGTATTCCTGCAACACAAAGATCAGACAAGGCAGAAACGAGACTATTTGTTAATAAAGCGGCTAAATCCATAAACTCCTCCAATTCTTTTTAGATATCAGAGGTCATTATAATAAATTTTGTTATTTTAAATTATCAATAAAAAAATTTCATAGGTTTTAACTTTTTTCAGGGCTCTGTTTGATAAAATTCTGGATTTTCAGCTTTCTTGTAGACTACACGGAAAAGGCCGCTCTCTTTTGTCGAGCGTGAAGTTGCCCGGGGTCCTGAAAAGCAGTACTCATAACAAGCTGCTGTTTGAAATAAATCAAAATTTGGTTTAACGGGCGCAAAAAAGTTAAAGCAAAAATTCATTGATTAGGTAGTCTGACCTGAAAAGTCACTATTTCTTCGTTTTCCGATTATGGCGGGTTTCAGATTTGTATCTTTCCCAGGCAGCATCCCGTTTGCGAAGCAAATGGCTTTTCTCATGAAATTAAAAAAAGACAAAATCAGTCATCAGCCTCTTCAAGTTCCTTCAATTTCTGCTCGCAAAAGCTAACTATCCTCGGATCTTCAATCGCTTCTCCTATTGCGAGGGATTCCTTAAAAAATTCAATTGCTTTTCTGGGTTCGCCAAGATCACTATATGCGTTCCCCAGATTTCCAAGGTGATTTCCTTCTCTGCGCCTGTCCCCGATTTCTCTTGAAATTTTAAGAGCTTGTTCGTAATATTCAATTGCTATTTTTTGCTCTCCCAAATTACAATATGCAGTACCTAAACCTCCAAGATCTGCACTTTCTCCCTGCCTATCCCCTATTTCTCTAGCGATTTTCAGCGCTTGTTTATAATATTCAATTGCTTTCCTTAGCTCTCCCATATCTATGTATGCATTCCCAAGATTTCCAAGATTTATACTTTTTCCTCGCCTGTCTCCTATTTCTCTAGCAATTTTCAGCGCCTGTTCATAATATTCGATTGCTTTTTTTGTTTCTCCCAGATTACGGTATGCTAATCCAAGATTTCCAAGATCTATACTTTCTCCCCGCTTGTCTCCTATTTCTCTGGCGATTTTTAGTGTTTGTTCATAATATTCAATTGTTTTTTCTGGCTCGCCCAGATCATTGTAGGCTAATCCCAAACTTCCAAGGTCCGCACTTTCTCCTCGTTTATCTCCTATATCTCTAGCGATTTTCAGTGCCTGTCTATAATATTCAATGGCTTTTCTTGGCTCTCCCAAACTACGGTATACACTCCCTAGATTTCCAAGGTCTGCACTTTCTCCTCGCTTATCCCCGATTTCTTTAGCAATTTTCATTGCTGGATCAAAATATTCAATTGCTTTTCTTAACTCTCCCAAGTAACGGTATGCATTCCCCAGATTTCCAAGATTTCTACCTTCCCCCCGCTTATCTCCTATTTCTTTTGCAATTTTCAGTGCCTGTTCATAAAATTCAATTGCTTTTCTTAACTCTCCCAAGTAACGGTATGCATTCCCCAGATTTCCAAGGCGATTTTCTTCTCCGCGCCTGTCTCCTATTTCTCTTGCAATTTTCAGCGACTGTTCATAGTATTCAATCGCTTTTCTTACATCGCCAAGTTGTGCATAGATTACGCCAAAGTTTTTTAGGATAAATCCTTCCTCTTTCTTGTTTCCGATCTCTTTAATAATAATAAGAGCCTGCTCTGAATATTTGAGAGCCTTTTTCAAATCTCCAAGCTGGTAGTATGTTATGCCTAGATTACTGTATATGGAAATTTTTAGGTTTTTATTTTCAAACGTGGATAATATTGATGCTGCAGTTTCAAGATATTTCATAGCTTCTTTTGAATAGCCCATAAATAGTTGAATCATTCCGAGATTGTAATTCCAGTAAGCAAATTTATAAGGATCTTTCAATTCGTTGTCTTCAAATTCTATAATTAAATTTTTGTAATAATCAACAAGTTCTTCAAGTCCTTTTTTGTCCTGATCATCAAAATCCTCAAATTCGAAAATTGGACTGGAAGTTAATTCTCTTTTTATATCAAATTCAAAAACCGTGGTTCTCCATGAGAAAAAATCCTGTGCATCCTCAAGGATTAAATTGAGCGACGCGCTGTTTATCCAGATAAGTATCGGGTGTTTGATTTCCAGAAACTTTTCTCGCATCATATTCAGCAGAAGCAAGGCTTCTGATTTCCCGTTAATGTTTTTCTTTTTTACTGCGCAGTCGAGCCCAAATACAAAAAACGCAATTTTTTTATTTTCACTAAGTTTTGAATTGTACGAATTGGATTTTGTTATTTCCTCTAAAAGCTGAAAGAGATTTGTGGATTCTTCATTCATTTCAATGTTGTAAACATGAATTCTACTATGTATCCGCTCAATAATTTCCTTGTAGATTGCATCACATAAGATGGGCTCATTACAGCGCACAAATGCAATTGTACAGTCTTCAGAGAGGTCAAGGAGTGTAATTATCTCTTCAACTTTCATAAAATGAGAGGGTTCCATTTCCATATTTTTACCCTTTAGGCTCCCAGATAAAATAATTTTAAGCATTGTTTGACGACGTTTTTTAATTAAACCTTCTAATTCATTTTATTTTTCTGGACCTTCTACTTCATGTTATTTTTCTGGAAGAAGATTTTTCTCTTCAAGAATCGACCTGACAATTGGATTAACATCACACCAGCTTCTTCCATTCTTATATTCGAGCACGCTGAGATTATGAAGCAGGCCAACAAGTTTCTCATCTCTTCTTATGTCCTTAGTTTCATATATATTCAAAAGTACTTCATAATCTTCATCACTCAACTGTGCCTGATATGAGTTTTTGAGTCCATTTATTACTTCTACGGCAATATCTTTATCTATCAACGTTTTTCTTCTAGCTATGGCTCGTACTGCCGAATCCCTAATTATTCTTATAAACTCCCTGATAACACCTCCACTCATATCAATAATGTATTCAAGGGCTTCGGGAGTAAACAGGTCAGTAGAAACTCTTTTTGCTACAATTTGCTTCATGAAAGTTCTACCGTTCGTTTCCTTTACATTTCCATCCTTTTCATGAACCTTGATATTTGGATAGATTATATCTTCGCTAAAATTCATTTTTATCTGGGTGAATTTGTTCGAGCTTCGGAGAGAAATAGGGAATGTATAAATAATCTTGCATAATGGTTGAGTTAGCTGGGTGCTATGACAGTAGAATAAATCCAATGCTTTTTCGTAATCACATTTTTCAAGATTATCAATTATGACAAGCACTTGCCTTCTACTTAGTTCTATTTCAGCAATTATATCATTTATAAGATTAATCAATTCCGAAACACGTGGTTGAATCTCTTCCCTAATTTCTTGTCTGGTAGTTGTTTCACTTTTCATCCGTGCCAGTAGTTCAACAAAATAGGCAGATAAATTAAAGCCTGCACCTGCTACCACCTTATCTTCAGATACCTCTGTTTTTGTTATGGATTTTCCCCATCTTTTTGTTCTTTCAACCAGTGAAGGGCTTATATCGCATTCTGCCTGACACTTTTCCATTATTTTTGTAAGTATTGAAAACAAGACATCAGTGTAATTTATATCATTATTATCCAGAAGGTCGAGAACACTAAAGTGAACAATAAAAAATTATCTCCCATTTCTCTATTCAGGTATGAAACAAGACGGTTTAATGCTGTTGTTTTGCCTGATCCTCTATGGCCGGTAAAAAGAAGTTTAATTGGTTCGTGAGTTTCAAGACTAAGCTCAAGGCGAGTTTTTAGATCTTCAATATTTATTTCGTTCTGGTCTATTTCTACATAATATTTTTCCAAATCGTCATTTTGAAGAGCTTTATTTGGATTAAATAGATGGTAGATTTGTTTCAAGTCTCCGGCCATTATTGTACTTCCTTTTTAGAAATTTAGGTTGTTTCAGCATTAAGAGTATGTTATGAACGATATATAACCTTTCGAATATAATGATTTTCTTGATGGTTCAATTTTTGTTTTGCAGACGATTTAGCTTTAAAACAATTTAAGAAGTTGTTGGATAAATTGCTTTTTTGCAGATTTCATGAAAAAGCCGCTCTCCTGCGTCGAGCGTGGAGTTTCCCGGGGTTCTAAAAAACAATATTCTCAACCCGGCTCCTGTTTGAAGAATAAATTGAAATTTGGTTTAACGGATTCAAAAAAAAGTCAAAGGAAATTATGAGTTTCCACTTGCATCTTTCCCCGGCAGCAGTTCCTATTTGCTTTGCAAACAACTTCATTATAAAATTAAAAAAAGAGTAACTATTCAAGTAGCCTTTTGAAGGCTGCCCAATTTTCCTCGTTCCAAGGAAAAATTGGATATAAAATGACTTGATTTTTCATTTGTGAAACGTGAAGAAATTCTTGCTTTTTGTGCTTCAAACCCTGAAGTTCTTGCTTACGTTTTGAGCCTTGAATTTCAGATTAAAGAGCTC
>DADO01000017.1:0-161 GCA_002509325.1 Methanosarcina sp. UBA402
GTAGGTTTTCTACAAAGCCGAAACTGGAATATCTTCTTCCAGGCATTCCCTGATTCCTGCATTTATAGATTCTGGATTGGATTTCTGTGAGCATTGTAGATTGTAGAACCCCTATTTGACAGTTTGTTACTGTCTTAATTAATAACGGCGTTCTACGGTGT
>DADO01000017.1:254-5027 GCA_002509325.1 Methanosarcina sp. UBA402
CGGTTGCGGCCCAACGGTTGCAGTACAACAGTTGGGGACGTAGAGCCCCCATTTGACAGTTTGCTATCTTCTGTTGATTAATAACGGCGTTCTACGGTGTAGGAAACTTTCTTTGAGCTGTCTGCGGGTACGGTTATTTCCCATTCAGCGATAAAGGCTTCTTTTTTCTTGTATGGGTCAGAGCTGGTGGTAATTTCCCAGTCCCCGTAGAAGTGTTCTACAATTTTTACTTTCTGAGGCTGAGATTTGTGGTTTTTGATTTCAGTTTCGTAACTTTCCCTCCAGACGTCCGAGCTCACTTTGTTGTAGCTGGTCTGGGTTCTTGTGCCTGTTACATCAAAAGCGTTTCCGACAATAACCTTTACCTCTTCGTCTTTTGGAGTATGTTCTATCCTGTCTTCCCCGAGGAACTGGAGCTGGCCCTGGGAATCGGCTTTGTAGACTCTCAGAACTCCGGCAGGAAGAGGCATTCCAAGGCCTTTTTCTTTTGAATTGTTAAGGCTCAGGGCAACCTGTACATCATTACTTTTCGAGACATCAAAAACAAGTTCCTTTTCTACAGGTACGGAATCAGCAGAGAGTAGGGAAAGCTGTTTTACCTGATTATTCTTCAGGGTAGCCGGTCTTTCAAGGGAATAGAGGTGATACTCAAAGAGGGATTCCTCAACAAAACCACCCTTTCCTCCTGAGTATCCTTCTGCTTTTTCTGTCGCAGTGTCATACGCATATTCCGGCCTGGGCGCAGCTACGCGGTGAACTTCTCCTGCAACCAGTTTCAGTCTGGCATCCTCATAGGTTGTTCCTGCGGCATTATCGACACTGACCCAGCCCTGGATATCGGCTTTCTTATCATCTGCACTTGCTTTTACGATATAGTCGGCCTTCCAGCTCATCCCGCCCGTAAGATAGGAGGTTAGGACATCCCTCTTGCCTGCCGCAGGCGAGTAAACCTGCCAGACCAGGGTGGGTTTTGTAAGCAGGTCAGCTGAATCCGGGAATTCGACTTTCGAGACATCGGAAATCGTTATGACTTTGCCGTCACTCAACCTGAGCACTGCCCCGCCGTCGTGGCTCAGTAGGGTACCTGTGTATGTGCCTCCCTCTTTTTCGGTTACAGTAATTTCCTTGTCCAGGAATTTCTCCAGAAGTTTCTGGCCGCTTACAAGATCATATTCGTAATTTTGCTCCAGCACGGCAGTATCCTTATTCTTTGTGTCCTCAAACATTACTGATGTCGGGTCAATACAGGCAGCAACATCCGTATATTCGACCCTGTTGACCCCGGAAGCGAGCTCAAGTTTTCTCTTTTCTTTTACAAGGGCAAGATTGTTGTTATAAACAGTAACCTCAGTGCCTGAGTCCGTTGCCGCAGCCCCGGCCTTAAAAATCTCCAGAGGATTCGGGTGTTGTACCCTGGTAACAACACTCGAACTGGATTCAATCCCGTTAATTACAGTTCCAGACCTATCTGCCTGAGCCGCGTTTCCAGTAAAATCAGGATGCAAAGCAAAATCTGGATACACGAAAGCTGCAGATGCGGTTAAAATCAGGCTTGAAGCCAGAATAAGCCAGAGGTAACTTTTCTTCATTTTCATAAAAGAAATATAGGTAACTGTTTTATTTATATTTGACTTTGACTGCGAACAGGTTTGAAGTTATCCATTCGGTTTTCAATCTGGCTCTATATCCGCTTCCCCCTCTGGTTTCCCTATTTTTCGAAGGCAATAGGCGTTGAAAACTCTAGTTTTGATTATCAAAATAACAGGGCAAGACACAGGTTAATAATATACACCAAGGCATAAATACATAAAGACATAATGAATAAATTTAACTAGTTTTAGAGAAAAACTCGAAAAGATTAAGGATCCATTCTTATGAGTGTTATCAAGATCTTCAGAATTAAGAGCCGGACTAAACTTATGAGTGCTATCAAGATCTTCAGGACTAAAAGCCGGACTAAAATCTCAGGCTTTATTTCAGGTTTTGCTCTGATTTTTCTGCTTGCCTGGGCAATTCTCCCTGTCTCAGCCGCAGGGCTAGAAGCAAGCAGGGAGATATCTGCCGAAGCGGTTTATCCGGGTGAAAGTTTTACAGTAACCGTACATATAAAGGCAAATCATGATGTTGAAGCCCTGACACTCGATGAAGATCTCCCTGATGGATGGCAGGCAAGCCAGCTGGAAAATAATGGACTTGCGTTTGAGGGAATCAGTACATTTAAAGCATCGACTCTGGAATGGGTCTGGATTGAAAACCTCTCATCCGGGAAAGAAAGAACCGTTATATATAATGTGACTGTGCCTTCGAATTCCAAGCCTGGAAACTTTACAATTTCAGGCAGGGTTTCCGCTTATTCTATTCCTGCTGCCCCAGTGGGAGGACTTTCAGGAGTAATTGTCACGCCCCCGCTGCCTAAAACCGATTTTTCCGCAAACCCTCTTAATGGCGTTGCACCCCTGACCGTCCAGTTCATGGATTTGTCCGCCTTCAATCCCTATTCCTGGGAATGGGATTTTGACGGAAACGGGAACATTGACTCAAACGAAAAAAATCCGGTTTATACATATGAAAACCCTGGTATCTACACTGTCATCTTAAAGGCAGCTAACAATAATTATGGAAATACCAGGATAAAAACAGGATATATAACCGTGACCGAGAAATCCTCCAATTCAGAAGAAAATGAAGAAAGCAAAGGGGAAGACGAAAATGGAGGAAGTGAAGAGGAAAGCGGAGGAAGTGGAGGAAGTGAGGGGAATGAAGAAAGAGGAGAAAGTGAGGGAAATGAAGAAAAAGGAGGAAGTGAGGGGAATGAAGAAAGAGGAGGAAGTGAGGGAAATGAAGAAAGAGGAGGAAGTAGCGGTAGAGGTGGAGGTGGAGGTGGAGGTGGAGGTGGAGGTGGAGGAGGCGCAGGCTCTCCAGAACCAGGCCGAAACGTCGAAGTTAAGGAAATTTCGAATGAGCGAGTTTTCAAAGGTATTCGCACATATTTTAGATTTAAAGGCGAAACAAATGATATCGTCACTGTTGAGTTTGATCCAAAAAAGAGCTTCGGAAAAACGACAGCTATCGTAGAGATGTTGAAAAACACATCTTCAATAGTTAAGGAGCCCGCTCCGGGAACCGTATACAGGAACGTTAATGTCTGGGTCGGCAACAGCGGGTTTTCAAGCCCTGAAAACCTTGAAAATGCCAGAGTAAGTTTCAGGGTGAGCAAAGCGTGGATTACCGAGCAGGCGGTCAGCGAAAGCACTGTAGTCCTGTGTAGATATAGTGAAAACGCATGGAACTCGCTGCCTACGACCCTCAGTGAAGAAGATGAAGTTTACTTCTACTTTACAGCAGAAACTCCGGGTTTCTCTCCCTTTGCAATCTCAAGCACTGAGAGAATTCAGTCAGTCGAAATTTCTCCAGTAAAAACAGGAGAAAATCAGACCCTGAACGAGGAAAAAGTTTCTGAAAAGGGAAAGCAGGGAATTCCTGCGCCAAATATGGGAAAGGAAAAAAAGAAGAGCTCTCCAGGGCTTGAAACGGCTTTTACAGCGGCTGAATTATTGGTGTTGTATGCTGCATTGAAGAAAAAAAGATAATCCGGAGAAAAGGGAGATAAAGAAGGATACTTGCGTAAGAAGCTTACATTCCTTTAACTTGCCTTTTTTCCTTTTCAAATATATCCACACTGCTCAAGCCAGGTAAGGGACCTTATCCATTCTCCTTTTGGTTCCCTTGAGGTGCCCACAACAAGCCGCTTGATATCTCCGACTTCTTCGACAATGCCGCAAGCTTCTATAAGCTCTCCAGAAAGTGCCTGGCCTGCGTAGGTATGGGTATAGGAGAGTACGTGGTCAATTTCATCATGTTCGACCTTGTAATAAGCAGGATTGTCAAAAGTGAAATCAGCATTCGTAACTTTGGCTTCGATTTTCATTTTGACGGTATCTTTTCCACGGAGCAAAGGCTCTTTTATCTGGTCCCATTCCCTTACGAAAAGGAGATCGAAATAAGTGCCTTCGACCATGCCCCGGTTGCCTTTCCTGGATTCGTGAAGCATGAATTCGTCAAATGAAATTTCCGGAATTCTCTTCCTGTAGATCCTCTGCCACATCTCCTCATCGATTTCTTCAATGGGCCCTTCCTGCTGTTTTGCAACTGTTATGGCATCTCTTGCTCTGAACCACGTGGGGCCGTAGACAACAAAGTCAATATCCGAGCTTTCGTTCTGGAGGCCTGCGAGCATTGAGCCTGTAACTCCCATACTTGTCCTGGGAATGCCTGCTAGATCAAGTGTCTTTACTATCGCCCTTACGCGGCTGTCGGAATTTACAAGCTCGGGAATAGTATCGGAAGGGCGAAGCACCTGTTTTACCTCGGATTCAGGAACTACATGGACATCCTGCACCCATTCAGGTTTGTGCTTCCTCATGAATTCGAAAGCCGGACCAAAATCGTATTTTTTGTACCGTACCCCATTTAACTCCCTCTCTCCGTTCTCATCGGGCACGTAGCGGAGCATGGCGCGGATTCCATCACTACGGAAGTAGTCGGAAACCGCAAAAAGCCAGTTATCTTTCGTGACAAGAAAATCCCTCAGGCGTGTTTTGAGCATTTATACCATCCTTGAACTGTGAAAAGTACTTGGATTCAAAGAAATTCTAGCCGTTGATCTTTATAAGAATTTGTAATAGATGACAGGAAATGTATTGTACCGTTCCTGTATATATTTATCCGATATTTTACAGACGATAAGACAAGCCCCTAGGTCTTTAGCCTAAG
>DADO01000105.1:0-9004 GCA_002509325.1 Methanosarcina sp. UBA402
GAACTCGGGAAGCGGAACTCGGGTGCCGAAAAGGGCCCCGTCCTCCCGAGACGGGACTCGGGCGGCAAAAAATATTACTACTATCCCAGCAATTAACCCTCAGATGATTATAGGTGTCATGGGTCCCGAAGGCTCGTACTCAGAAAAGGCTGCAAAATTATGGGTTCTGAAACACGTACAGGGTGGCGCAGAAATCCGATATTTTGCAGATATAGAGGACGCATTTCTGGCGGTGGTGCAGGGAAAATCCGATCTCTCTATAATCCCGATAGAAAACTCTATTGAGGGTTCGGTAGGCGTTACCCTCGATTTGCTTCTTGAAAGCGGAGCTGAGATAGCCGGAGAGATAGTCGTCAAAATCGAGCACTGCCTCCTCTCGAAAGGCGGGCATGAGAAGATCAAGGTCATACTCTCGCACCCGCAGGGGCTTGCCCAGTGCAGGCATTTCCTGAAAAAGAATTTCCCCGGGGCTGAACTCAGGAGCACGGGCAGCACTTCCCATGCAGCAAGGCTTGCAGGAGAGTTTGAAGAGATGGCAGCGATTGCATCCCCCGAAGCTGCCGAGTGTTATGGGTTAAAAATTCTTGTCTCAAACATCCAGGACCGGAAAGAAAATTACACCCGTTTCATTGTTTTGCGAGCTGTCGAAAAAAGAGCCGTCGAAAAAAGCCAGGCTGGGCAGATTTCATGTGCCGCAGAAGAGAAGCCGGATAGAGCAAAGCCGGATAGAGCAAAATCACAAATTTGCTCTGGGCAGATGGACTCTGGAAAGGAATCTGGGAGTGATTTATTCCGGCCTGAAAAAGAAATCAGGCCTGAGGATTCCAGCCATTCAGCCTGCAAGACCTCTATAATAGTATATCTGGAAAAAGACAGGCCAGGAGCATTATACGAAATTCTCGGGGCTTTTGCAAAACGGAAAGTTAACCTTACCAGAATCGAGTCCAGACCTTCAAAAAAGGAACTTGGGGATTATTACTTCTACATCGATTTTGAAGGGCAAGCCAGCGATGGACTTATAAAAGATGCCTTAAAAGAAATAGAGAGTAAAACTGATACTTTAAAAGTACTTGGCTCTTATCCTGCCTTCAAAAAGTAAATGGAAAATTTGAAATGATCCAAAGGCTAAAAAATAATAAAGTCTGTGCGATGTGATGGTTTGGATCTCGAAACATCAATTAATAAGTATGAATCTGCAGTCCGAATTTACAGGTTATTATATACCTTATTTGATTTTGCCACTACATTTTTTATTTTATATATAATCTTTTCATTAACTAATATGCAAGATGTCTTTTCAATAATAAATGCTTTTGAGCCCTATACAGGTATAAAATATAATTTTTTGGGCTTTAATGTGTTATTTGAAACTTTAGGAGTTGTGTTGATTGAACTCCTACTCTCTGTAATAATCACTGTTATTAGATATACTCGAAAAGAAAAGAAAGATGCTATAAAACTTATTGAGGAAAATTTTCCAACACTTAATGAAAGGCTGAGAACTGCATATGACAACCGGAACACGGAAAATATAATCGTTAAGGATCTTATAAGCGGGGTAATTATTGATTTAATCCCAATAAAACCCTCCTCACTACTTAACCAAAGATTGTTAATTATAGGGATTGGATTGATGTTACTCACAGGTTCGGGTTCTACTTATATAGCAGTTACAGACTATCATACAGGCATAACTCCTAAAGATCTCCCTCAAGTGATCGAAAAGATTCCCCTTATCTCGAATTCGAATAATGACCTTTACCAGGTGGAGGAAAACGGCGGGACCTCAAATAACGAAAGCCAGGAAAACCTCTTCGGAGAGCCTGCCGTTATTGTGGTGGAAGGCAAAGAAGTTGACCTGAAGATTCCTCCGGGCGCAGGGCAGGGCTTTACAAGCCAGGAAACAGGAGAACAAATGAATAATGATTCATTTATCCAGTCAGGCCCTGTAGACCCTGAAGCGGCTGCTTCCAAGGCTTATTACGAAAATCTACCTGAAGGATACAGGAACGTTATCCAGAATTATTTTGAAGGACTTGCAGAAGAATAATTTGGAAAATTATCTAAGGCCGGATTTACCTGCACTCCGTTTTATCGAAAGTTGTCTGAAAGCAGTTTTTGAATAAAAGGCCGTGTTTCTGGAGGCGCACTGTTGCAGGAGCAGGTAACGTCCAGAGAAAGCAGGCTTAAAGCCCTGCAAAGTTTCTGGAGGCACACTGTTGCAGGAGCAGGTAACGTCCAGAGAAAGCAGGCTTAAAGCCCTGCAAAAACAGAAATTTAAAGGGTGAAGCAGATATGAATGAGACTATTATCGATTCCGGGCAGGCTGCCACGACCTATCAGAATGCAAGCAGGATTTTCAAAAGCTTTTTTGAAGAGATTGGAAACGTTGTGGTAGGCCAAAATAGAGTGGTGGAACAAATCGTGATTGCAATACTCTGTGAGGGGCATGCCCTTGTTGAGAGTAATCCAGGGCTTGGAAAAACGCTTATGATTTCCACAGTCTCAAAGGCAATGAACCTGAAATTCAGCAGGATTCAGTGTACTCCTGACCTCATGCCTTCTGACATTACAGGGACAAACGTTATTGAAGAGAAAGACAACAAAAAAGAATTCAGGTTCCAGCCAGGACCGGTTTTTGCAAACGTCGTCCTTGCAGATGAGATTAATAGGGCGTCCCCAAAGACCCAGTCAGCCCTGCTTGAAGCTATGCAGGAAAAACAGGTAACTGTCGGAAACGATACCTTCCTGCTGGACCGCCCCTTCTTCATTCTTGCCACCCAGAACCCCATAGAAATGGAAGGCACATATCCCCTGCCTGAAGCTCAGCTCGACCGTTTTCTCTTAAAAATCCTTGTAGATTATCCTTCCCATGAAGAAGAGCTGGAAATAATAAACCGGTATACGAAATCCGAAGTCCCGACGATTTCCAGAGGGCTTGATAAGTCCACACTCCTCGATTTGCAGAAACTCACAAGACAGGTTCCGATATCCGACGAACTTAAACAGCGTGTCCTTTCTATTGTGGGCATGACAAGAAAAGACAAAGAGCATATCGAGTACGGGGCATCTCCACGGGCATCCATCGGCCTTATCCTTGCCGCAAAAGCCAGAGCCCTTATACAAGGCAGGAACTTTGTAAGCAAAGAAGATATCGATTACATGGCATATCCTGTCCTCCGCCACAGGCTTATCCTGACCTTCGAAGCCGAAAGAAGCGGGTTGACCCCTGACCAGGCTATTGAAGATATTATCAGTAAAGTAAAGTAAAGTAAAGTAAAATAAAAAATGAAGTAAAGTAAAATGTGAAGTAAAGTAAAATGTGAAGTAAAGTAAAAATGAAGTAAAGTAAAATGTGAAGTAAAGTAAAGTAAAGTAAAATAAAAAATGAAGTAAAGTAAAAAATGAAGTAAAGTAAAAAATGAAGTAAAGTAAAAAATGAAGTAAAATAAAACCCGATTCCTGGGATTGCCAGGTCAGGAAAGGGACTATAGAATAAGTTTAAGTAACCCTGAAGTATTTCCCTGATTCGGAATAAATCGGATTTTTCATTGACGATCCAGAATGACTCGCACAAAACAAAGAATCGAAACTGACTTTTTCAGGCAGCTTGAACGCTTTACCTTCTCTGTCCGGAAAAGGGTATCAACCGTTTACGCCGGAAACCGTCCGTCTACCCGGAGCGGGAGCGGCATCGATACCATTGGGTTCAGGGAATATGACCTTAACGACAGCCTGAAAGATATCGACTGGAAAGCCTATGCGAGGACTGAAAAGCTCTATGTCCGGCAGTTTGAGGAAGAGAAAACCCTTACTACCCATATCCTTCTGGATGCCAGCAAAAGCATGGACTACCCTGAAAAAGGAACTTCGAAATTCGAATACGCTGCCATGCTCGCTGCAGGCTATGCCTACATGGTAACAAAATATAACGATAGGTTTGCAATCTCAACTTTTACACAGGAAATTGATATAAATAAACCCAGCAGGGGACGAAAAAACCTAATGCGAGCAATCGACAGGCTGGCAGAACTCGAACTGTCCGGAGGAACCTCCATAGGGGAAGCTGTCACAAAATACAGCCGGGTAATCAAGTCCAGGTCCCTTGTAATCCTTATCTCAGACTTTCTTCAGGAACCCGAGGCAATAGAAACCGCAGTGTCCAGGCTTTCTGACCATGACCTCATTTTGATCCAGGTATTTGACCCCACGGAAAAGGTGCTCCCGCTTCAGGGAAACAGCAAGCTTATAGACCTTGAAACCGGAGAAGAGGTCAGGACTTATATCAGTGAAAGCTTCAAAGAGAAGTACCTTAAAAAACTTGATGACCACAACGCGAGGATTAAAAAAGCCTGCATGAAGGCAGGGGCTGAATTCTATAGTTTTACAACCGACACCCCTATCTTTGACGCTTTTTACCATACTATCAGGAGAAGGAGACGCTAAAAATGCCTTTTGAAAACCCCCTTGCTCTTGCCGCTCTCCTGAGTGTCATCCCGCTTATCATTCTTTACATGCTCCGCCCAAAGCCAGCTGTACTTTCAATTCCCTCACTCATGTTTGTACTTAAGCTTGAGAGGGAAAGAAAACGGGTTTATGCCTCACTCACCAAAATCGTGCAGGACCCGCTTTTCCTGGCCCAGCTTCTGATGCTGATCCTTCTTTCCATTGCAGCAGCAGGATATTATTACAATTCGGAAGAACCTCTGAGTGGCGAGCATACCGTGCTCATCCTTGATACCTCTGCAAGCATGCAGGTCGATTCTCGCTTTGAGGATGCGGTTGGGATTGCTGACGATTATGTGAGCAAGAAAAACAGTATAATTCTGGCTTCGGATATGCCTTTGCTTGCCCTTAAAGGAGGAAGCGCCTCGGATGCCCATGATATTTTCAAGAAGGTCAAGCCAGGCGCAGGCACTGCCGACCTGTCTGCAGCAATTACCACAGGTATGCGGTCTCTTTCCAGGGAAGGAGGAAGAATTATTGTTATTTCGGATTTCACTTACTCCAAAGGCGATGACCCTGTTGCTTCCAAAAACCTGGCTGAGTCCTATGGGATTGAGGTGAATTTCGTAAAAGTAGGAAAGCCTGCCGATAATATCGGAATCATTAACGGCTGGATTGAAGCCACAGATGGAAAATACGGCTATACAGGTGTAGTCAAGAACTACAGGAACAAGAACCAGAGTGTTAAAATCGAGGCTGTTAGAGGAACTTCAGGAAATGCCACAACATCTTTTACCCTTGATGTCCCTGCAGGCGAGACAAACCAGTTCACTCTAGGAAACCTTGGGCCAGGTATTACTACAGTCAGGCTCGATGCGGAAGACAGTTTACCTGTTGACAATAAAGCCTATATCTCAATTCCAGAGACCTCAGACCAGCGTATACTCTATATCACTGATAATGGAAAGCTGCCTTCAAAAACTGCGCTCTCCCTGCTTCCAAACAGTAACCTTACCGTTTCAAAATCTGTACCTGCCGAGCTTGATAGTTACACCCTTGTCGTGCTTGCCCAGAAGGAGACGCCTATAGGCAATACCTCGGTCGAAAGAATTGAAAATTATGTGAGGAACGGAGGTAATGCAGTTTTTATTGTAAGTGGAGCCCTTGTTCCCGAAAAAACCGAGGTTGACCTTATCAAGATCCTGCCTGTGAAACCTCTCAAGCTTGAGGATGCAGAATACGGGATCAGGGTTGAAGAAGTCCAGAAAAGCAGTATTACGAAGGATATAAGAAGTAACGAAATCTCGGTCCGCAAATACATGAATGCAGATAAAAGGACTGGATCGACAACCCTTGTAGCGCTTGAAAACGGCGTACCTATATTGAGTTACTGGCAGGTAGGTCGGGGAACGGTTTTCTATATGGGGCTGAGTGATGAACTCGGGGAAAATTCCTGGAATAATTTCCACAACCTGCCTGAGTATCCGGTTTTCTGGATAAAACTTGTCCAGTGGCTTGGAGGGACAGGCGATATCTCAGAATATAACCTGGAAACCGGTACACAGACTTCCCTTTCGAAAACTGAAGAAATCCGTACCCCCACAAAGACTTTTACATCAAACCGCATCCTCTTTGACGAAGCCGGAATCTATGAGCTTGCAGGGAAGAAAATTGCGGTCAATTTCTACGATGACAGGGAATCGAATACTAAAATCGATGCCTCGGAATTGATAAAAAGGGCGGTTTCAAATGATGAACCTAAACTTGTGAGGGCGGACTCCTATACCTCCAAAAACGACATTACCAATTACCTGATAGGAGTTTTATTCCTGCTCATACTGCTTGAAATCCTTATCGTGCGCCAGCGGGGTGAATTATGATCTCCCTTGAACATCCCGAGATGCTCTTCCTGGTAATCCCTATTATTATTGTGGGATTCTATCTCCTGAGGAAGACAAAAACAAAACTTGTAGAATGGAGAATGCTTGTCGCGTTCCTGCTTGTGCTTGCCCTGGCTTCTCCCTTTACTACGGTTACAAAGACAATTAGCGAAGAAGACCCTTCTCTTGTGCTGGTCCAGGACCAGACTTCAAGTATGGGCCTCTTTCCTGAAGAAGCAGGCAATGAACTGTACAAAGCCCTTGTAGCCAATACCCCGACAACTTTGGTCCAGCTAACCGGGGATAAAACCTCGCTTGGAGATACTATTATGCAATATGCGGGCAGCGGCAACCAGATTGTGCTGGTCAGCGATGGGAACAGTAATGCAGGCAAGGATCTCCCAGATGCCCTGGAATTTGCAAAAGATACAGATACCCCGGTCTATCTTATCCAGCCCGAACTAAAAGCGAATGATTTAAGCGTTGAAGTGTTAGGGGACAAGACGGTTTTTGTGGATAACCAGAACGAGTTTGAGATAGTTGTCCGCCAGGCTTCAAACCAGAGTGTCAGCTATTTCCTTGAGGTATTTGTGGATGATGTGCTTGTCCAGAGCAGTGACTTTACTCTGGAGGGAAGGAACAACATTGATGATCCTATTAAGATTAACCAGGCTTTTAACACCCTGGGCGCTCACAATCTCAGGGTAAAAATCACTCCAAATGGGGAGGACC
The DNA here is from genome assembly GCA_002509325.1 of Methanosarcina sp. UBA402. GTDB lineage: Archaea > Halobacteriota > Methanosarcinia > Methanosarcinales > Methanosarcinaceae > Methanosarcina. Next base: position 7,059 of record DADO01000105.1, read on the forward strand.
ACAATGAGGTTAACAACGAATTCCTTAAGTCCGTGTATGTTATTCCAAAACCAAAGCTTACCCTTGTTACAAGCGAGCCCGATTCTCCTTTAGGTATGATTTTAAATAAACTTTATAATGTTACGGTTGTCAGTAATTACCCCGGAGCAGCGGCTCTTAAGGGCAGCAAAGTCCTGGTGCTTGATAATCAGCCCATGAGTTTCTTTTCTGAAGCTCAGATGAAAGAGATCAAAAATTATGTCAGCAACGGTGGCGGACTGGTTGTTGTGGGAGGAAAACAGGCATATAATTACGGAGGTTACCTTAATTCCTCACTTGAAGAAATCCTGCCTGTGCTTTCAAAGCCTTCTGAATATAAGGGAGGAAGGAACCTTGTCCTGATCCTTGATGTTTCTCCGAGTACTTCTGCCCACAAAACCCAGGGAGATATTCTGGCAAATGCTATCAATATTATCCAGAATGAAAATCTCAAAGATGCAAATGCCGAGGTCATAGCATTTGGAAGCAAGGGATATGATATCTCTGGAGGTTTCGTATTTCTCGGACTTGAACAGAATCAAAAGATCCTGAGAGAAAAAATTTCGAGACTGACCCCTGACAGCCAGAGCAAGACTTCCTTAAATGAGGGGCTCAAAACCGCAAAAGAAATGCTTGCAGGCAAGGAAGGCGAACTTGATGCTATTATTATTTCAGATGGAGCAATCGAGGATTCCTATAAGCCGAGCATTCAGGCTGCAAAAGAGCTTCAGGAACTCGGTGTAAATCTGTATTTTATACATATCCGCTCGGTAGCCCCTTCCCAGACTGATAAAACCAGAAACTATTATGCTGAAAATTTTATGAAAGAACTCGGACTTGAAAATAACTATTTCCATATTCCCATGGGAGATAGGGCAAATATACGCTTTGCGCCTCCTAAAGAGTTATCAGAAGAAGAAAAAAAGAGAGAAAAAGAAGAAATCGAGCTTGACACTTACCCTCTGCTTGAGTATTCTCCTCACCATTTCATTACAGAAAGTGTGAACCTCAAAAACGCCAGTATTACAGGATATAATGGCGTTACTCCAAAGGCTGGGGCTGAGCGCCTTATTATTACGGTTACAGGAAAGCCTGTACTCACTACCTGGCGCTTCGGGCTTGGAAGAGTTGCAGCCTTTACCACGGACAATGGGGAAGGAGAAGGTTCTCGCTGGGCGTCTGCCCTTTATAACGGTTCAAGTGCAAGACTTATTTCAGGTACTACCAGCTGGGCAATAGGAAACCCAAGAGCCGAAGAAGGGGCTGTGCTAGACGGCCCGGATACCTGGCTTGGTACGCCTTCCGACCTGACCCTTACAATGTATGATAAGGGAATCCCAGAACTGAAACTGGACGAAAGCCCTCTCGACCTTGCTTTAACCGGAAGGAATACCTATGAGACGAGCGTAAATCCCGAAACTATCGGGATTCATGACCTCTCAGGCTACCCTCTTGCGGTAAATTACCAGCTTGAGTACCGGGATGTTGGGCTCAATGAGGATATAGAGTCTCTTATCCTTGCAACTGGAGGAAATATTTATACCGAAAAGGATGCAAGAGCCCTTCTCCTGAAAGACGCTAGGCAGAATTCGGAAAGGCAATCTAACGAACCAGTTAGCCTGAAAGTTTATGTGCTCCTCACTGCGCTTGTGCTTTATCTGGGTGAAATCATTGCCAGACGTATAAAGGAAATGAATAAACTCAAAAATGCGCCTGTTGAGGTAGAAACAAGAGTGTAAGAGATAAGAGCCCATCAGGAGCTCTTTTTAGTTTTTTCTATTTTTAGATTTAAGAAGATCTTTTGAGTTTTCGTTCTTTTAGATTTATAGAACTTTCAGAAAAGGCAATCGGGAATAATCCTTTTAAACTACAGGTTACTCTTTGAGAGTACTTTTGAGATTTTGAGAAATTGTTATAAGTATGTTAGA
>DADO01000105.1:9269-9988 GCA_002509325.1 Methanosarcina sp. UBA402
GAAATTGTTATAAGTATGTTAGAATAGTCAGGGTTATCTGCCCGAAAAACCCGGCAAAAACCGGCACTACAAGGTTATCATCAATCTTATTGACTGCGGTTTCCGTAAGGGTTGCAAGAAAAGCCATTACCAGGGAAACAATTGGATTTCCTACTATAAGCAGCCCGATAAGGAAATTAATAATAAATTCCGAAGCTGAGCCTTCAATTGTTTTGTCATTTTTAAAGAGTTTTTGAAAAACCCGCCTTTTTCCGTAGAATTTTCCTATCAGAGCTGCAGCCAGGTCTCCAAAGGTAGTCATAAGGATTGCGGCGTAAGCGATTTCCCGGCTGAACAGAGCTATTACTGAAATTGCTCCGAGCGCAAAGAAGATGTGGCCTCCGAACCGGGCGGCTTCATCTTTTCTGTACATAATATAGAAAAAAGGTATTCTCATTCCATGCTCAAGCCGGAAGTAGTCAAGAACGAGAACAGTTACAAGAAACAGCATGAGCACCCAGAGAATGGCTTCTTTTCCGAATAATTCGTAGATGAGTACGATAAAGATTGAGACCAGATGCACACTTTTTCTCAGGATTTCCAGGACAAACTCTCTGGACAGCATGGCAAAAAGATTCTGTGAAGATGTAGTATAAAGTTATATCTGTTTCAATGCGCCCTTTCTTCCGCATTTACTGAATATTTCAGATCCTGTCAAATGTCAACGGCGGTTTACTTTT
>DADO01000110.1:0-9483 GCA_002509325.1 Methanosarcina sp. UBA402
GTAAACACACACAATAATTACGGATTTCTCCTTTCAAAAATGGGACGCCTCGAGGAAGCAGAAGAACAGTATAAACTTGCTCTGGAAGAAGATCCCAAACATGTAAACACACACTATAATTACGGAATTCTCCTGATGCAAATGGGACGCCTCGAGGAAGCAGAAGAACAGTATAAACTTGCTCTGGAAGAAGACCCCAAAAATGCGAGCATACACAATAATTACGGATTTCTCCTTTCAGATATGGGGCGCCTCGAGGAAGCAGAAGAACAGTATAAACTTGCTCTGGAAGAAGACCCCAATGATGCGAACACACACAATAATTACGGAATTCTCCTGATGCAAATGGGACGCCTCGAGGAAGCAGAAGAACAAATTAAGATATCAATAGGGTTAGACCCCAATATGCCAAATAGCCATAGTGCTTATGGTTTACTTCTATTTTTCCAGAACTTAGAAGAGGAAGCTATTAAAGAAACAGAGATAGCATCTCGCTTATGCAGAGAAAGTGGAGATAGAGTAAAGGAACATCTTTCCTTCGCATGGCTTTATGAAGGTTTTGCAAACAAATACTACAATTTGAAAGATTATCAAAAAAGTGGGGAGTACGCTGATATCGCGGGGGATAAATACATTGAAGCAGGCAAACAGGCAGGAGAAAAATTCAAGGACACTTCATTAACCAAAGGCTATACGCTTAAAGGAAGAGCTAAAATTAGGATGCTTGAACTTCAACCACCTTATGAAATTGAAAAATTTAAAAAAATTATGAATGGTATATACGAAGCATCTGGATTTTACAGGAAGGCAGCTGAAATCTCTCCTAAAGATAACCAGACCTGTAATGCCTGCTCTATCTCAATGTTGTGTCTTTCAGAAATGCTTGATTACATGCTTGCAGTAATTAAGCAGAAAAATGTTTCAAGACTGGAAGATAAAATTGAAAAATGGAAAAAAGAACTGGAACTATCCGAGCAAATATATAAGGAAAGTCCGAGGGGGGAAGCTTTCGTACAGTCTCTTTACAAGTTAATGGGCTGTATAGAGAACCTTGATAAGTACAAAAAATTCGCCATGTGGAAAGAAGAGAAGGCTTTTGAGGAATGTGTAGAAGAATTGAAGGAAATTGCGGGAAATATCGAAGACCCGCTCCAGAAAATTATCGAAGACTCAGCGGCACAAATGGATGTTTGCAGGCGCAAAATAATGCCCTATGCAGGTACTGAAACTGTAATATTTGAACCCAACTCACCTAAGAAAGAATCTTTAGAGACTAATACACCATTAAATCCAACTCCAGATGAAAGCAAAAATGATAATGTGTGCAAGAAAAGAATAAAATTATGGAGTCTCTCTAATTTTTTAATTAAACTCATTGTAAGTGCGATTTTTACTATTATCGCAGGTATTATAGTTACAATTCTCTCTGATATTATAATGAAAACATCTTATTTTGAATATTTATTAAATATGGCTCAGAGTTATTTAACTTATTTTTAAGAAGATAATAGTATTTATTAGAAGTAATTTTATTTAATATGATTTTGCTAAATGAGTATATATTTTACATCTATTCAGTCCCCGCAATAAATATTACTAACCTCTCTTATTATCTGGCTTCGCACTTCAAGCTGAAAAACAATGAGAAAGACAATGAGAAAGACAATGAGAAAGGTTAGAAGAGAAAAGTTAGAAAAATAATTATCCTCGATCATCCCCATGTCTCCGAATTTTTAAAAATTACTGCTGCGGAGTTGCAGATTCCTGTTTTAAAAAACGAAATGGCAGTCGGACTGAATTCTGAAAAAGGGCTGAAACTTCTTGAGGAAGCTGAATTTATCGAACTTATAAAAGAAAGGATTCTGAAATCAGACCTGAAGGAATATACTACATTCAGAAACTGATTAAGCATTCGGACGGTCTCACTTTCTAATTAAGATTTTACGATTTAAATTAAGATTTTAGTTAAAATTTTCAGTTAACTTTTAATTAAATTTTTAATTAAATTTTCCGAAAAAACCCATAAAGATTGCCCATTCAGCAAAAAATCTATTTATCACTAAAGGTTCAATCTTTCCTAAGAGAAACAATAAATGGGGTAAAATGGGGTACTGTTTCTGGAAGACAACATTATAGAGGTAACTGAGCTTGAGTATTTTTTCGGCGAGGTAAAAGCAGTCGATAATATCAGCTTTGCAGTAAAAAAAGGGGAGATATTCTCCTTCCTTGGACCGAATGGGGCTGGGAAAAGTACTGTGATAAACATTCTTACCACCCTCCTGCCTGTGCAGAAAGGAAGCGTAAAAATTGCGGGTTATGATTTAAAAAAAGAGCCTGAAATGGTCAGGGAGTCCATAGGAATTGTTTTTCAGGAGCTGACTCTTGATAGAGATATGACTGTAAGGGAGATACTGGAATACCATGGGAGGCTCTATTCCATGCCAAAAGCTGCAAGGGAGGAACGTATTGACGAACTGCTTGGCCTTGTCGAACTTGAGGGGAAACGAGACACTCTGACAAGGCATCTCAGTGGCGGGATGAAGCGCAGGCTTGAGATTGCACGGGGACTTATGACCCAGCCAAATGTACTTTTCCTTGATGAACCTACAATAGGACTTGACCCCCAGACCAGGATAAGGATCTGGGATTATGTAAAGGAGATAAACCGAGAGGGCACGACCATTTTCCTGACAACCCATTATATGGACGAAGCCGACCAGTTAAGTGACAGGATAAGCATTATAGATCATGGGAAAATCGTTGTCACAGGCAGTCCCTGGGAATTAAAAAATGCGCTTGGGCAGGACCTTATATACCTGGAAACGAGCGACAACTGGTCAGCCTCAGACCTGCTGAAGAAGCTTGAGAGTGTAAAAGGGGTCAGGGAAAAATCAAAAGGGATAGTTATCATGGTCAATGTGGATGGTACCCACCTGCTGCCAGAGATCATGGATAAACTCCGGAACGGAGGGATTAAAATCAGAGCCGTAAATCTCAAAAAGCCGTCAATGGATGATGTTTTTGTCCACTATACAGGCAGAGAATTGAGAGATGCCGGCACAGAGAAGGGTTCGACTGTGCCCCTGAGGGCAGGAAGGCGTTAAGATGCACACGGGTTTCCTTACGATCTACTGGCGGGATATGCTGAGGTTTGTCAGGTTCAAGACTCTCCTGTTTACCTCACTTGTTCAGCCTGCTCTCTGGCTTGCTTTTTTCGGAATTGCAATGTCAAATAACTTTGAAAGGCTGACTGCAACCCTGCCAGCCACCCCTGGTGTCAGGACTATAGGCTACCTGACTTTTATAGGCGCAGGCGTTATTGCCATGACCACGCTTTTTACAAGCCTTTTCGGGGGAACAGTATTGCTTTTTGACAAAAACTGGGGGCTTATGCGGGAGACTCTTTCAAGCCCTCTGCCAAGGATTCATATTATTGTAGGGATAGGGCTATCAGCCATGACAAAGTCCCTTATCCAGGCTACTGTTATTATGGGCTTTGGGCTTCTGCTCGGAGTCCAGTTTTTTGAAGGTTATACTCCTGCACAGCTCACATTCTCGCTGTTTGGGATCATGCTTTTTATAGGGGCTTTTTCTCTAGGGTTTCTTTTCCTTTCAGCCGCAATAGCAATAACAATGGAAAGCCCGGAAGGAATGCAGGCTGTAATAACCCTGCTTACCATGCCTTTCTTTTTCACGAGCAATGCATTGTATCCTGCGAATTCCTTTCCTCCCTTGCTCAGAGCCCTATCCACAGTCAATCCACTCACACACCTTGTCAGCGGAATCAGGTACTTTGCAATAGGAAGCGACTTTTCGTCAATCGGACTCCGTTACACTTACACTCAGGGAGAGGTTCTTGTTTCCTTCCTGGCTCTGTTGACTTTTGCAGCAATAATGTTTCTTATCGCAAGGTGGAGGTTTACCAAGGTTACAGTCACATGAGCTTGCGCTCTTAAAGCTCAGTCACTGTCTCATTACAGTTTGTATAATACATCTCGTCTCATTACAGTTCGCCTTGTTCTAGCTTACCTCACCCTACCTCCTCATTACAGTTCGCCTCATTCTAGTTTACCTCATTCAAAGAGATCTTTTCAGAAACTTAGTTTCAAAAGATATATCCCTTTTTTACCCGTTCTATCATTAATTAAATAAAAATTAATTAGATAAAAATGAACAGATAAAAATGAACAGATAAAAGGGATAGAAATGAGTTTAGCAGGTCAAACAGCTCTTATAACCGGAGGGAGCAAAGGGATAGGAAAAGCTATCTGCCTTGCTCTGGCAAAAGAGGGAGCAAATGTCGTAATTGCAGCAAGGAATGAGAGTGAGATAAAAGGGACAATAGACAAACTAAAAGCAATGGGCAGTAAAGCCCTGGCAATCCGGACTGACGTGCGCAGTGAAGAGGATGTAAGGCGCTTAATCTCAATGACAATTGATAAATGCGGCAGGCTTGATATTCTTATCAATAACGCAGGAGTGGCCTATAAAAAGAGGCTTGAGGAGACCACCCTGGAAGAGTACGATAAAATCATGGATACTAACTTAAAAGGAGTCTTTCTCTGCACGAAGTATGCGATACCGTACATCAGAGAGAGCAAAAACGGGAAAATCATCAATATATCCTCAGTAGGAGGATTACATGGGCTTCCGGATTTTTCCGTATACTGTGCCTCAAAATTCGGGGTAAACGGCATAACTGAATCTATTGCTGCTGAGCTCGAAGGAGAAATCAAAGTCTATGCTATCTGCCCAGTTGCTGTGGATACCGATATGTACAGGTCGATCTACTCAGACAGGCCCCCACTCAAACCCGAGCATATCGCAGAAAAGGTTCTGGAACTTTGTTCGCCTGATTCAAGAGTTACATCAGGCAAGATAATTGAGATGCAGGCTCCTCCAGTCCCTCAGCTTTGATTGTAAAAGACGAGAAGCAAAACCAAAGAGCAGGTATCCTGTAGTTCTGGCAAACGTACAATTTTGTCAGGTATTACTGCACTCTTTTGCCAGATTTGTTTTTTCTTCTTTAAGCTTGCTCATTTCTTTGGCATGAAAGTACGTGATTATTTGTTTTTCACTTACTCTCTCCTTCCTTTTTCCCATAATTGCGATTATTCTACTAATTACTATCCTTCCATCAACCGAGAATATCTCGGTCTCAACAATCTTCCTCTTTTGAATTTCTCCCTTTTGATATCCTGTCTCATCTTCATACATCTCATCGTTTATGATAATGCCAATTATTGTTGCAATTTTCCTTGCCAGGGCGATGGCGCGTTCGTGAGGTCTTGCAGCCTAAACCGAAGGATAAGCCGAAGGTAAAAGAAAAGCCTTTCACGGGCTTTAGAAGAGCATATGGACTTACATATAACCCTTAAACAGATTGGTGAAATTATGAAAAGAAATTAATAAGTGACCGAGATTTTGATACGCTTGAGAAAGAAAAAACCTAATAATTCGATAAATTTCTAACAGAGTTAAAAATCATTAAGGAAATTGAATCTTTCAGTACAGTTGATGATTTTGATCCTAATAAAAAAATTATACCCATCTCTCATATAAATTAATGTAAAAACAGCCTCTTAAAGCTACATTGTCAATAAAATATTAAACTATTATATTAATTTCCGATTAAATAGTAATATTATTTATCTATCAGTTAGATGATTTGCCGTAAAACTTATATTAAATGCAACATATCTTTCTTTTAAACGTTTTAAAAATATTAGAATAGTTTTCAGCTAAACTTGCAGAATCAGCTTGAACTCATGAACGCACAGAGGTAAAGGTATAGTTGACTTTGATAGTATTCAAAGTTTGTATAATCTTGCCTCTGGAGTAAAATCTTGCCTCTGGAGTAAATCAATGAGGTAAATAAGAAATGAGTGAAAAAGAACGAATTTAAAATTATATACAATTTGTTTATTGCTACTTTTGTTTGCTACGCCAGCTTCTGCGGATCCGGATGCTATATTAGACAGAAGCCGAACACAATTTGGAGATCTCATAGAGTATGAAATTTATTACATCAATGCAAGATTTAACGAAATCAGAAATGATCTTTTTTTAATTCCTGATATAACTATAATTGCAGATAAGACCTCCGGATCTGCGAGTGCTCAAGATTTTATAAACGGTATCAATTTACTTGATGATACAACTGATGTGAATGTTGTTTTAATCGAAACTCATGGTGAAACAGTTCTTGATACAACTTATTTAATATTCAAAGATTATAGCGGTCTATCTAGTACGGGGGTGAACAATTGGATGGACGAAAGAGACGGAGGGTTCATTTTGCAGGAGCATGTTACTCTGCAAAATACACAGATCTAGGAAACGCGTTTATTAACAACGGTTTTGATACCTATTTTGGGTTTAAAGACACAGTTCGCACCTTACCTTCTTCCCGCTTTTGTTCTGCATTCATTGATGCAGCTACTTTCACCGATGTCACTGTTTCTGAAGCAGCCAGATATGCAGCAGACGAGGTAGAAGAGGAATTTGGATATGCAACAGATGTTTCCAATAACCAGTTTATAGGAAATTCAAACTTATGTTTAAGAACTTAAAGGGGAGAAGATTATGAAATATAGTCAAATTTTTATCTTGACTTTGGCACTGGCAAGTGCAATATTTGTGGCTTTTGCTTCTGAAGAGGGAGGAATAATCTTTACGAAAGAAGATGCAAAGCAAACAAAATACCTTGATCCTTCAACTGCAGACGTAAATATTAGTTTTGAGGATGCAAAAAACAAGCTAATCTCAGAAAATCCGGAAGTAATCAATGAATCTATCCATGGAGAACTGATTGACGATGACGATTTTGGAATAATCTGGCGAATAAGCTCAAAAACAACTAATGGAAAAAGCATCTTTGCAGGAATAAATGCCTCTAATGGAGAGCGACTTTTTGTATACGATGGATCAAAGAATGTACAAGGAAGTAGCAATATAAGCAAAGATGATGCTCTGAAAATAGCAGAAGAATATATCGAATCCAAGGTTTCAGCGGAAAAAATTAATGAGATTGAGCTTGAAGATGTAAATTACATAGGACCTGCTGCTGACGATCTGCCAGGAAATTATCATGTAAGTTATGCAAGAATTATCAGGGGAATACCTTCTTTATCCGATGGAATACTGCTTGATGTTAATGCAGAAACAGGCGAAGTTTCAAGCTATCGCAAAAGATGGTCTATGGATGAGGAAGAGATAGCACTCATTGATACTGAACCAAGCATTACGGATGAAAAAGCAGTTGAGATTCTCAAAGAATTCATGAGTAACGAACCACCTATAGGAGAAGAAAAAGCAAGTACTGTAAAAGTTATTTCATCGAACCTTGTCTGGAAAGAGGGCGACTGGAAAGATGGCGATGACGATGAAACTCATTTGGCGTGGTGGATCCGGTTCATTGATTCAAGTTTTGAAAGAGATGACAGCCTTCCTGCTTCAGTATTGATTGACGCACATTCAGGAGAAATGTTGCTTTTTGATTATTCAAGAAATTAATTTCGAAAGAGTTCTAATCTTTTTTTCTCTTTTTTCTTAAGACAGGAGATAGCTCTTGACTATAGTTCAGAAATATTGCTTCCAAAAATGTATCCTTGTCCTGTTCTATAATTAATAAAGTGACTGTAAAGTGACTGCTATGAAATTGAAAGGTAAGGTAGCCATTGTAACCGGAGGGGGAAAAGGAATTGGCAGGGTAATTTGCCTATCATTGGCAAAAGAGGGAGGCGATATTGTAATTGTCGCAAGAACCGAGAGAGAGATCCGAGAAACTGCCAGGCTAGTGGAAAAACAGGGTGTGAGAGCTCTTGCAGTAAAAACTGACATCCGAAATGAAGAGGAGGTCATCGACATGATTTCAAAGGCAATGGATGCTTTTGGAAGAATTGACATCCTGATAAATAACGCAGGAGTGGCATACAAAAAATATCTTGTAGAAACCTCAACCGAAGAATATGACGAGATTATGGATACAAACGTAAAAGGAATGTTTTTCTGCACCAAGTATGCCCTTCCCCATCTGCTTAAAAGAGGAGAAGGAAGGATCGTAAACATGTCTTCAGGATCAGGAAAACATGGCATACCAAAATTGTCAATATATTGTGCCTCAAAATTTGCAGTAATTGGGTTTACCGAATCGATTGCTTATGAAATTGGAGGCGGGCTTCAGGCATATGCAGTCTGCCCTGCAAGTGTGGATACCGAGATGTATCGCTCGCTTTATACAGATGAACCAGTTCTCAAACCCGAAGACGTTGCAAAGAAGGTTCTGGAACTTTGCTTGCCTGAAACTACTCTTCCTTCAGGCTCTTCAGTCGAGATTTACAGGCGGCCTATGAGGGTAGTTTGATTTTGATGCTGGTAGTTTAATTTTGACGTTTATACTGGAGAAAAGGGGTAACTTTTGAGTTTAATTTTGAATTTAAGGTGGAGATATGTTCAAAAACCGTAAAGATGCAGGGGAAAAGCTTGCAAATGCTCTTGAGAAATACAGGCCAGAAAAGCCTGTTATTCTTGCTATTCCACGTGGGGGAGTGGAAGTTGGACTGCAGGTTTCAGCAAAGCTTAACACCGATTTTTCTCTCATTATCGCAAGGAAGCTGCCTTTCCCAGACAACCCTGAAGCCGGTTTTGGGGCAATAGCCGAGAATGGGAGCACGTTCATGTTTGAAAACGCGCACTACTGGCTTGCAGGAGAAACTATTGAACGGATAAAACAACAGCAGGTTGCCGAGATTGAGAGGCGCGTAAATGCTCTCAGAGGAGGGAGACCCCTGCCTGAGATTGCGGGAAAGACCGTGATTCTTATTGATGATGGTATTGCAATGGGTTCTACAATGCGTGCAGCAATTGAGCTTTGCAAAAACAGAAAAGCCGGAAAAATCGTGGTTGCGGTGCCTGTAGCAGGAAGAGAGGTCGCAGAAGAGATTCAAAAAAAGGTAGACGAGCTCATAGTTCTCGAGATCCCTGAACCTTTCAGGGCTGTTGCTCAGGCATACGAGAGGTGGTACGATGTTTCGGATGAAGAGGTGCTCGACCTGCTCAGAGATAAAATAAGGAAAAAAGAATTGAAAGACCACGAAATTCATGGGTTTGAAATCTAAAAAAACTTCCTATATTTGTCCTGTATTAAATAGATCCAAAATTTTGGTCGTGCGCTATTAGTTAGTTGATGTTATTTCTAAAACGCTTTTAGTAGCGCATCGTACCTTTTTTGCAATTCAGNNAGAGGTGCTCGACCTGCTCAGAGAAAAAATAAGGAAAAAAGAACAGAAAAACCATGAAATTCACGGGCTTGAAACCTGAAAATCTTCCTCTATTTGCCTTGCATTAAATGAATCCGGAATGTTTGTCCACACTAGGTAGACACATTATAATAGACTCTAGACCCATTAAATAGACCCTAGACCCATTAAATAGATCCAGAAACCACATATCACATTAGGTCGTCCAGTGTTACATGGTTGA
>DADO01000110.1:9823-11358 GCA_002509325.1 Methanosarcina sp. UBA402
TCAACCAGATAATAGAAGACGACCTCACATTACTAGTCTTAAAAATTAACTTTGTCGCAGAGATCATTTATTATATAAATCTTTCTATTTTTTTCAAGAAAGATTCTGCAGCAGAATTTAAACCTCTTTACAAAATTCCTTTCCAAAGACCGGATAGCTGGTATATAGTATCAAAAGATCTAAAAATATCCAGTAAGCTTTTCAAGTGACATCTTAGGCTTCCACATCTTTTCTGACCATATTTAAGCCTTCTTTTTGTATTTTGAAGTTATCTCTTAAGCTTTTCATTAAAGCTCCAGAGAGATACCTAAAAAAAACTTTATTTTATTTTTGAAGCAAAAAAAGCTCGGTTTTTATAGGGTTTTTTTCTCTTGTCTTCATACGGAGACCTGAAGTTTCCAAAGCTGAGATAGAAATATGAATACATCTAAATCGGCATATATAGATCTATTGATTATATAGAGTGGTCAAAAATATATGGAAACTATAAAATATAATGAGATTATCTGGAATACCATAAAGGTATTAAATCTAAAAAAATGTTCAGAAATTGCACAAAAATTATTACTAAAACTGAAAAACGTGAATTTTATGATAATGTATGGTTGTTTTGAAGTTTAAATTTTTGGAGTAGTAAAAATGGATTTACTTGTCATAGCGCTTATTTTAGCGGGCCTTTACATGGCTTGGAATATAGGAGCAAACGACCTCGCAAATGCTATGGGCACTTCGGTTGGAACGGGTGCCTTAACACTTAAGCAGGTAATTATTATTGCTGCGGTGTTTGAATTTTTAGGTGCAGTGCTTTTTGGAGAAAGGGTCACTACGACAATAGCAAAAGGAATTGTTCCCATTGATATGATCAGTATCGTCCAACCAAACATTGTGGTTTTGGGTATGCTGGCTGCAATTCTTGCAGCAGGCTTCTGGGTAACCCTTGCGACCTTTTATAACCTCCCCGTTTCAACCAGCCATTCTATCGTTGGTTCAGTACTCGGCTTTGGGCTGATTGCAGCCCGTAACGGAATTATCTCTTTTTCTGATATTCACTGGGAGGAACTTACGAGAATTATTGCCAGCTGGTTCATATCCCCGGTTCTTGGGGCTCTTCTTGCTTATTTTGTCTTTTCTGTGATAAGAAAACTGTTTCTTCGCAGGGCTAAGGATCTTCCACTCATTGAGAAAAAATTCATATCCTTACAGCTCATAACTGCTTGTTACATGGCATTTGCGCATGGATCAAACGACGTGGCAAACGCTGTAGGTCCTCTCACTGCTGCGCTCCAGGTTATGGGAATACTAGGAGTCGAAGTCCCTGTATGGATACTTGTAATGGGAGGCCTTGGTATGGTTATAGGAATGGCCACCTGGGGTTATAAAGTGGTTGAAACCATCGGTTCAAAGATTACGGAACTTACACCGACACGTGGTTTTTCCGCAGAGTTTGCAACAGCCTCAGTGGTTCTGCTTCACAGTTACAGTTCCCTTCCGATCTCGACTACACATACGCTTGTCGGTTCGGTTATAGGGGTTGG
>DADO01000110.1:11503-11625 GCA_002509325.1 Methanosarcina sp. UBA402
TGTCGGTTCGGTTATAGGGGTTGGGCTTGCAGGCGGAATCGCAGCCGTTGACCTGCGCGTGGTCTGGAGGATTATATCTTCCTGGATAGCAACAGTTCCTATAGCTGCCCTTACATCGGCAT
>DADO01000111.1 GCA_002509325.1 Methanosarcina sp. UBA402
TCCAGATCTAATTTGATAACCTCCCTCAAGAGTCGACATATACCCGGTATGTTTTTATAGAAGTATTATCAGTAATTTCCTGATCAAATACTGCTTCAGATAAGGCAACTGATTAAATCATATTTTCAGGCTGATCTTTGACTAAAAGTGACTGTAAACCAGACAACTTCAAATTATCTAGTAAAATCTCTAGTAAAACTTCGACATATACATCATTTCAAGGAGGTTTTGGTTCAGATGGCAAAAGGTGGCCAGCCAATTATAATAGTAGATCCTAAAAAAGAGCAGACAAAGGGAAGAGAAGCGCTCAGCATGAATATTGCGGCTGCAAAGGCAGTGGCCAGCATAGTCAAAAGCACGCTCGGACCGAGAGGAATGGACAAGATGCTTGTCAATCCTATCGGGGATATCACAATCACAAACGATGGTGCAACCATTTTACATGATATGTCAATAGAGCACCCGGCAGCCAAAATGGTGGTGGAAGTTGCAGAATCACTTGAAAGCTCAGCAGGTGACGGGACTACAAGCGCTGTCGTGTTCACAGGCGGTCTGCTGGAAAAGGCAGAAAAACTTATTGAAAATGGAGTCCATCCAACGGTTGTTGTTAAAGGATACAGGCTTGCAGCCGAGAAAGCGGTTGAAATTCTAGAGAGCCTGGCAATCTCAACTGATGAGAACGAAAAGGAGTTGCTTGTAAACGTCGCCAGAACTTCTATTACAGGTAAGGCTTCCGAAAAATACAACCGTTTGATTGCAGAACTCTGTGTGGATGCCGTGCTCGCTATTCGCGAAAGAGGAATAGCCGACCTTAAAAATATTACTATTAAAAAAGATATTGGCGGCAAGATCGAAGAGACCGAGTTCGTTGAAGGCATTGTAATAGATAAAGTTGCTCTGGACCGGGAATTCCCTCTCAGAATCGAGAATCCCAGAATTGCCCTTATAGATACCCCGATGGAAGTCGCCAAAACTGCAAACAAAGCAAAACTTCAGATCAGCGTATATGGAGATATTGAGAATTTTGTAAAGCAGGAAGAAGCAGCCTTATTCGAAATGGCAGACTACGTTATCAGGGCAGGCGCAAATGCGGTTTTCTGTTCCAAGGGTATGGACGACAAGATCGCAGCCTACCTGCAAGACCGGGGAATTTATGCCACCCGCAGGGTTAAGAATGAGGATATGCAGCACCTTGCAGATGCCACAGGCGGAAGACCTGTTCGCAATATCAAGGAACTGACTCAAAAAGAACTCGGAAATGCAGGGCTTCTTGAGCAGGACCGGGATGGAGATCAGGGTAAAACCTACCTCAGAGACTGCAAGGGTGCAAAATCTGTATCTCTCGTCCTTAGAGGCGGTACAGAGCATATAGTTGATAATCTTGAGCGTGCAGTTGATGATGCTCTAAGAGTAGTAAAATGCGTGGTAGAAGACGGCAAAGTCGTTGCAGGCGGCGGCGCTTCCGAGATTGAAGTCGCACTTGGGCTCCGCGCATATGCGCCCAGTATAGCAGGGCGTGAGCAAATGGCAATCAAGGCTTTTGCAGATTCCCTTGAAGACATTCCGAGGGCAATTGCTAGAAACGCAGGGCTTGATACCATTGATACGATAGTTAACCTCAGGGCAAAACACGCTGAAAACAAAAATGCAGGCTTGAACGTCAATACAGGCGCTGCCGAGGACATGCTCGAAAAAGGCATAGTTGATCCTCTCAGGGTTAAGGTCAACTCCGTCAAATCAGGCTCCGAAGCTGCAGAAATGGTGATGCGCGTGGATGATATGCTCCGTGCCCAGCGCACAGAAATGCAGAATGTCAAACCCGAGCATATGGCAAGCACCTACGACGGTATGGCAGCCCCACAGCTTAACATGCGCAGGTAATGTCGATAATATCGAGATAAAATTAGAAGTCAAAAAGCACGATAAGCACAGAAATCTCTGTGCCCGTGCTTATTTAGTTTACTTTTCCAGTAATAGAATCAGATCTAAAATCGGATCTAAAATTAGATCTAAAATCAGATTTCTCCGTAAAACCGCTCATAATCTTCCATTGCCTTTTTAGCCTGAGCAGGAAATTCTTTTTTCATATATTCTATAAACTCGTCCCTTGACCGAATTTCCTTGAGAATTTCAAGCATTTGGGCGGCAAATTTTCGTGATTCTGCACTTCCTTTCTGGATTTCAAAAGATAGGCAGAGAGACTCTTTTGGAAAATACTTTTTCCGGACCCAGGGCGAAACTGAACCAAGGAGAACTCCTGCTTTCAGAATGCTATACGCAGGCACTCCTATAAGATCGAGCCTGTTCCTTCCGGCCAGTTTTTCAAGATTTTCACCGGAATAAGAATGAAGCTCAATGTAGATTTCAGGATTTAACTCTTCAATAGCCTTGAGGATCTTTTTCCCGATTCCGGAATAGTAACCAGAGTTCAGGGTTGAAACGTACTTTCCGCAGTTTACGAGAGGAATTAAAGCTAGAGTACCGGTTTTTGGAGTTTCTACGCTCTTCAGGAGTCCAGTCGTATCTTTCCATTCGTCCCCGTGCAGGCCTGCAACAAAGAGACGGACTGGCTTTCCACAGCCGTAAATTTTCATTCCGGTATCCGGGTACGAATCTGGCAGCAATGCTGTGCATCCATGCTTGCCGTGAAGAGAATGCTCGGAACCCTTGGAACCCTTGGAACCCTTGGAACCCTTGGAACCCTTGGAACCCTTGGAACCCTTGAACCCTTCGGAACCCTTTATTCCTTCAGTGTTCATCCGTTTTGATACCTCAGAAGTCCTTTTCTTCGTGCAGCATCTTTTCGTGCAGATCTTCTTCGAGAGGTTCTTCTTCGTGTGGCTCTTCTTCTTCTTCTTCAGGCAAGGGTTTTCTTGCGACCACATAGATTTCCTGTTTTTTGGAAGTGATGACCTGCTGAATTTCAAGCCCAAGGTTCTCGATTTTACTCAGGATGGGTTTGGGATTCCTCTTTTTTGGGATTTTTATAACCTGAAGCAATTTTCCTCCGGTTTTCAGCAGTGGCAGCACTCTCGAAAGAGCTTTGATCGAGTCCTCAGGCTCAAGAGTCATATCCGAAAGAATAACATCTACGGGCTCTTCAGAGAGTATATTCAGGGGTATCGTAAAAACATCTCCGAATAATATCTCAACATTTTCCCTTTCATATGCGATTTTTCCAAGTTCGCTCCTGAAATCCCTGCTGAACTCGATACCTTTCACGTGGCCTGCAATTTCCGAAGCAAAAAGGAGAAAACCGCCTGCGCTGGATCCAAGGTCAAGCACTCTGTCTCCAGGTTTAAGAATTCCACTTTCCTCCTGAATAAGCTTGAGTTTGAAATAGCCCTGAGGCTGATCCAGACCCTCGGTAACCTCAATTACATCTTCAGTAGAAACGTCTCTGGAGACTTTTGTCACCGTCACTCCGTTTACCTTAACATTTCCAGCAAGGATAGCACTCTTGGCTCGCCCCCTCGATTTGAAATAACCCATATCTACAAGGTATGCATCCAGTCTCATGGGGCATTTTATCGGCAGAGCCTGTATATATAGATAGCAAGTCGGTTGCAGGAAAATGAGCCGGGTTGATTACCATTGTCGAACAAGCTACAAGTTTAGCAATTTTACAGAATAATCTGAAACTTCAGACCTGTGTTGAACGGTAGTTTTTATACAGGATTTAAACATGAGTATCTCTAGTGAACTACCCTTCAGCTAAAGGCTGAGTGGCTTCCTAATTCATAGATGACCATCGGCATCTCCAAAGGCTTTAATTCCGGCTGAACCGTCCGTACTGAGTCTCGCTCTTTCGCTCGTTTCGGCTTTACGTAGTAACAAGCTAGAGTCGAAGGGTTTTCTACGACCTACTGAGCCTGATGTGGGCTCTTTAACAAAGGTTGCTTGGTTCTCGCTAACCTATGCCTAATATTACATTATTTGATGGCCTATATGAAGCCAAAGCATGACGAAAAGTATATTGGAGAAGTTGACGCGTATATTCCCTAGGCTGAAGACCTATAGGGGTTTTACGCTTCGTAGTATAAAACGCATATGAAATTCTTCGAATAACAGGCACAAAGAAATGAAAGTACTTGAAAGCACTTTCATGCCAAGAGTGATCAAATCAGAGAGATTCTGGATAAAGAAATCTCTCAAAGTGCTGCACTCAGGCTTCAGATCTGTCTGAAACTTATTAAGCATCTTGACGATGAAATTGAAGGTTAGAAAAAGAAATTTTCAATTATGCTTATAGAAATCATAAGCAAGAAATGGAAATTTTAATGTCAGTTCCAGGATTAGGAGAACTTGGTGCGGCAACTCTTATTGCTGAAATAGGCGATTTCAAAGATTTTCCTTCTGGAGATAAACTTGCTTCCTGGCTTGTCTGGTTCCGAATGTGTATCAATCTGCAGATAAATACCATAACGGAAGAATCACTAAGAGAAGGTCAAAGAGAGCAAGGTGGATTCTAACACAGATTGCTCAAGCAGCAGCAAGAACGAAAAATAGCAGGTTAAAAGAGTTTTTAACAGGAAAAAGAAGTCGATTGGGCATTCAAAGGTGATTATTACCCTGGCAAGGAAAATTGCAACGATAATATGGCATCTTATCACAAACGATGAAATGTATGAAGATGAGACAGGATATCAAAAGGGAGAAATTCAAAAGAGAAAGATTGTTGAGACAGAAATATTCTTGGTTGATAAACAGGAAAAAATAATGAGTGAAATATTTGCAATTATGGGAAAAGATAAACTAGAGAGCACTCGAGGAAGATATCCTCATACTTTCATGCCAAAGAATAAGTTTTTAAGTCTAAATTCTAATTTGAGATCCTCCCTTGAACCAACATTCACTTTGCAAAGGCTGCCGTCATAAAAACAACGAGATGATTGCAAGTACAATAAAGATTATAACTAGCCACTTTGCAATCTCCATCGATAAACCGGCAACTCCTCGTGCCCCCAGTATATACGCAATCAATGCCAATATTAGAAAGACCACAGCAAGTCCTATCAAATCCGGTATATTTCACTCCCCCAGTGATTATTTAATTAATAAATCAATTATTATATTAAAAGTATTTATAATTTGACTATTCCAAACCAGAGGAAATTAAGCCAGTTAAAACGACATCCTGAGGGTTCGGGATAGTGCCTGAATTAGGAATCTAAAGGGGAAGCTCAATTAAAAAGCCGGCATCTACGGAATGCAGGGGATGAGTCTGTGGACTTATCGGCAAGGCCGGAGGCAGAAGCAAAGAGCTGTGAAGTCTTTACTCAGAGGTAGTTAACATCAAATCAATAAAAAATAGAGTAAGATGGGAAAAATTAATTGAAAAGATACAGGACAGGAAGTATTATGGAATAATCCTTCTGGCCTCGATATAGTATCTTTTCTCATTTTCCTTTCCAAGGGAAAATGATTTTTTCGGAAGGACACCCTTCTTTTTTATAAGGGAAAAAAATTCGTTCTTTTTTAAGGGGGGAAGAAAGAAACCAATATTGCCCTGTTCTTTTCCAAGTTTTTTTACGACTTCAGGGTCATGCTCATATTCGATAGAATAATTATCAATAATCTCGTCAAGGGTTTCGACCTCAAGATCATGTGCAGGGTTATCAAAAACCAGGACACCGCACTTATCTTTTGTAATAAATCCTATTGAGTGCCCAATAGCAGAAAAATCGGTATTTGAAGGACAGACCCTGGATTCTTTAATCCTTGCATTGAATTTCCTGAGCAACTCTTCGGGATCAATTCCGTTTACAACCCTGTGAATCGGTTCAAAGGAAAGCCCTGGATCGTGAATATTTACAAGTTCGACCATTGCATACCTTGCAGGATGGTCTGAATGTACGGTCTCTTTAATCTGTTCCCAGAAACTCTTTGCGGCAGCAAGGCTGTGATTTCCATCGCCAACAAGAAGGGGTTTCAGATTTAGAATTTTATCCGAAATTTCTTTAATTATCTTTTCGTCACTGATCCTATACCCTGTGACATGCCCACCCTTTTCCATCAGGTCAAAATCATAAACTTGGTTATCTTTACAAACCAAATCATCCGTGTTTCTGGGGACAACAGAGAAATCAGGATCATCATATAATACTAAAACATGCGAAAGTTCAAGATCTGCGTTTTCCCTTATCCTGACTCTTGTAGGAAGCCTTTCTTTAATGGTGCCTTCGGTTGGCTTGATAAATGAATCGGTCCCATCAAACTGATAGTCTTCCAGGTCGACTGCAACCACAAGCCCTGTTCTTACTTTGCTCGAAACCGAGCGCTTTACAAGAATAAAACAGAGGCCGTAATCAACAAGAATTTTTTTATAATCACTTAGAGTTTTATGAATCTTATTTACTCTATTTTCATCTAAAGGAAGATATATTTCAGGATAAATGAGATTAATAGCAGAAGGGGCATTTCCAACAAATTCTTCAACTCTTTTCCAGTATTCTAAATCCTGAGTGTGCTGATCACAGGCAATTACTGCCCACTTTTCCCAATTATCCTTTGGAAGAAGAATGCGAGGAGCGTATAAAACCATGGTTAGTTAAAAAAAGAGAGAGAATATAAAGATTTCTAAACCCATCTTCTCAATTTATACGTTTAAAGCGAAAAAATTTATTTTACCACGTTATATCCGGCGTTTTTCCATGCAGCCATGCTGCCAAGAACATTATATACGCTATTGTAACCGTGTTTTTTCAAAATTGAGGCTGCAACACCGGAGCGCCGGGAACTGTCACAGTAAACGATTACCTTAGACTCTTTCGGGACTTTGCCCAGATTTCCTTCAAGCTCGCCAACATATATATGTTTAGCTCCTTGAATATGTCCTTCGTCCCACTCCTTTTTCTTCCTCACATCCAGAAGTGTCATTTCCTCGTTTTTCTCAAGTTTATTCTTCAGATCGTGGACGGATATAAAACTAAATCCATCAACAGGTAAGGTTTTCATGTACCAAGCTGCAATTCCACCGTTTAAAAAACCCACTATATTGTCATAACCCAGGCGGATCAGATACCTTACAGCGGTTTCAAGTTGTTCCTTTTCCTCGAGCACGAGAAGTATGGGTTTATTAAAGGGAATCACCCAGCCAGCAAAGGAAGGTATTCCTCCGAGCCAGATGCTGTAGGAGTTTCTTATATGAACTCCTCCAAAAGAATGGGGCATGCGCGTATCCAAGACCACTGCCCCTTTTTCCATTTCTGCCCTGAATTCCTCGGGTAAAAGCAGCTTCGGAAATGGCAGGCCCTGCAGCAGGGGAGGACCCTGCAGATTATACTGCTCCATTTTCTTAAAGTAAGGGGGAAATTCAAGCTGCTCTTCAAGTTTGAACCTGATAAATTCTGCCTTATCGGTCTTCTGCAGAACAGGATTCTGGAGGCGCTCAAGTCCAAGAGTACTATAGTCCCGTTTGGCAATAGCTCCTCCGCAAACTGAGCCTGCACCATGCGCTGGACATAGTATTACTCCATCTCCAAGGGGAAGGATTTTGTTAAAAATACTGTCATATAGATTTGCTGCCAGCCTTGGAGCTTCCTCTGGCCCATAGAGATCGGTTCTTCCTACATCTCCTACGAACAGGGCATCGCCTGTAAAAACCATTACTGGCTCTTTTCCTGTATCAAGGTCTGTAAGGGTATAGGACATGCTCTCGTCTGTATGGCCTGGAGTATGTAAAGCATTCAGTCTCATTGAGCCAAAACTGAAATCCTGACCTTCACTCAAATAGTTTTCATATTTGAAATCCACACCCTGACCGTGATAGATTTCTGCGTCTGTAAGCTTCTTCAACTCCAGGGAACCAATTACGTAGTCCTCATTTCTGTGAGTCTCAAAAATATATTTTATATTTATGCCCTCTCTTCTGGCAAGATCAACATAGACCTGACAGTCCCTTCGAGGATCGATAACTATGGCTTCGTCTTCCGAACCAATGAAATAAGAAAGATGAGCCAGACCTTCCGATTTAATGCGTTCAAACTTCAAGCTAAACCCCCTTCAGCTATATTTTATTGTATTACGAAATAAGTTTCTGCCTGGTGCAGATTCTCTACTTAAGCAGATAACCGGCATATTTCATATTTTTTTGAAAAATTGAATTTTTCAGCTAGATATTAAGAAAGTAAAAGCCTCATGCAAAATAAGTAGAAATATGAGGGCAAAAGGAAATAGAAATTCAATATTAAGAGAAAGTAAAATTCCAGTATAATTCCAGTATAATTCCAGTATAAAAACAGAATTCTAAATACCAAAAGCAAGTAAAATTGTAATGTAAATAGAATTGTAATGCAAGTAAAGTTCGGTAGTGAGTGTGAGTTATTGAAAAGCATATGCATGAGACTCTCTACATATTCTCAAATAAGAGAGATATATTTGCTTTTCGGGAATTGATCGGTAACTCACGTACACGACCTAAAGTTCTAATATTAAAAAATATGAAAAATAGAAAAATTATGAGTAGAAACAGAACCTGAAATAATTGAAAACCAATACAGTCAGCTTCTCATAATTTTTTCCATGTCAATTTTCATTTTTCGATTTTTATTAGGACCTTTATTCGGACTCCCCAACAGTTATCGAGTAGTCAAAACTGTCAGTATTTTTCGGGAGAATTGTAAGTTCCCAGGCTCCGATTGCTCCGGATGCTTTATAAGTTTCGATGTATTGCTCATTGTAACTTTCATAACTTGAGCCATCTTTCATTGCCCAGATGGGAAAGCTGTACCCCTGAATGTATACGGTGCCGCTTTCAGTAGCTTTTACAAGGGCTGTATTAATAGGGATGGAATTGCATTTCAGGTTCACTTCAAAGTTTGGCATTTTCTTTTCAGGAGAGATACGTGGTGCATCCGTATCATAAATTGCAGTCGAAATTTCAATCGTTATTGGACCGGCGGTTGTAGTGTTAAAGGTTTTCACGTAAGGAACTGAAGTTTGTTTACCAACCGTAAAGCTCAGGCTTATTTGCGGAACAGATCCGTCATTCTCTTTTCCGTCGGCATTCATTTCGATGAAAGCGTTGTAACTTCCGGTAGCATTTTCCGGAACCGGAATTCGGATGATCATATTGGTAATTTCACCTGCTTTTATGGTTGAAGGCGCAGAGACCTCTATTATATCTTCACTAAAAGCAGGTTCGCTAAAAGAATAATCATACATATCATAGCTTACTACTTTGGGATCGATAGTGACGTCTTTTTCTACTAAGTTTTTGATTTTTATCGAGTATACATACTCCTTTCCAGCCTCAATGATATCAGAGATGTAGCTTGTCTGAAGCTCAAGTTTCGGACGAACGGGTACCGAAATCCCAATGTACATTGCATTGACATACTGGGGATTAATATAATCGTCAGGATATCCATGAATATATATAGGATCAATATAATCGTCAGGGTAAATGTCATCTGTAAAGGCTACCTGGGCGTTATATTCTCTGATTTCTGCATCTTCGGGAACACATACCACAACAGTAAAGTCCTGCTTTACGCCGGGGCTTACACTTACGTTTGCTGGGGATATTGTAATCCAGCTTTCATTTATATTATGGTAATAACCGTAAGGTGTAGCTACAACTTTCGGTGCTATATTGAGTGTTTCACTGCCTTCGTTCCTGAAGCTTACATTAAATGTTTCACTATCTCCCGGCATGATGAATGCGGAATAATAGGTTGGGTCGATATAATGTACGGTGTAATCTCCGCCAATTACTTCCTGTTCAAGAATTGTATACTTTTCATAAGTTCTGTTTTCGTAAGTTGTACTTCCGCCAAGTTCTTCGGGCTGAGCAAACACAGCCGGTATCAATACCAGGCAAAGTAATAAACTTAAAAATTGGAATACTGTCTTCAATACTGTACTTTTCCTCATGTTTCTAGCTCCTTCTTTTTAAAGAATTATAATTTCTAATCGACGCACTCGGGGCTTCCAAACTCCTGCAAGATTCGCGTAAGACTTTTGCTCGAATAAACTATAATTTTTAAACAGATTGCAAGATATGGATTTTCTTTATGATGTGCATAAGTTCATCATATGTCCTAGTATAAAATACTTATGAAATTTACAACCATTGTGAGACTTACAATGAGGCTCGCAAAATCAGCACTAAAATTTATCCTCAAAAGAGAGTTAATCTGTTAAATAACTTAATAAGTGAAAAGGTACTATAATTTAATAACAACAGGAACAGTCAGTAAGGCCTTATGAAATATCCAATCGAAAAAAAATGGAATAGTACAGTAGATATTTATTCAGCCATCAAAATCTTATAATTTTTATAAAATTTCCTTAAGAGCTTCTGAAGCTGTATAAACGCTTCCAACTCCAAAAATGTACTGGGTTATCCTGATTGCCTGCATAATTTCTTCTTTGTTGCCCCTGCCTGTATCGCCTGAGCAGCGAGGGATTTTATTTACTCCACCTACCGAGCCATTAGCTGCATCCAGGGCCATTGCAAGCAGAAATTTGTACTTGAGAGGAACCCCACCCTCCACAAAAGCAAGTTCGCGTGTACTTTCAAGCAGAGTAAATAATTCAGGATCCTGAACAGCAATAACCAGTAATGGGTTTTCTGTCAGTGTGCCATCTCCTGGTCGTGCGCTATTAGTTAGTTGATGTTATTTCTAAAACGCTTTTAGTGGCGTATCGTACCTTTTTTGCAATTCAGTAAGGTTAATAAGCATACTTGATATACGAAACATAAGGCATTTCTAGCACT
>DADO01000039.1 GCA_002509325.1 Methanosarcina sp. UBA402
AATTCTCATTCGGAACTACAACAAATAGGAACTACTGTCTATAATTAAGAAATAGGTTGCCCATACAGAATAAATAATTTCTTAGTATAAACCTGAGTATTCTTCCGTTATTACCCCAGATTCTAGTTTTTACAGGGTAATTTAGTTTTCTAAGTGTAAAAAAATATTTATTTTTATAGTTTGGACATATACTTCTTCTTTTTATGACTTACGCCTCTTAATATTTGATAGTCAGATCAATTCTTGAAGAGTAATTTCTATTGCAAATTTGAATAAATGTATAATATTTAATAAATAGTTATAATGATTTATTATATAATACTGATATAGTCCTTAGCATTTTTCTGAGCACTTTATAGTTTTCTATAAAGCTACAAAGCAAAGAAGCTCAAATAGTATTTACAAACGTAAGGCTTCCAAATGCATATCCCTGCTATTCTTGCCAGATGAATTTTGCCATGCTTTTTACACTTTGAAGAGGTAGAAACTATTTGAAGAGGCAGAGATTATTTTTTGATCTCAAGCCTGCCCTAAACCCAGCAAAATTCTGAGATTTTAAGCTCCTCACTTAAACCCCTCAATCTTTGATAGACATCTGACCCCCTGATAAACAGCTGACTTTACCAATAGCAGTATGAGTAGCTCGCAGCGAAGCTTTCAGTTATGACCCGTCGTTTTTACATTTCATAAATACCCGATAGACTCTTTGCAATATCGCCGCTAAAACTTTCTGAATAAATAAGTTTAAGTATAGCCTGGGTATATAACCTAATAAAAATTTTTGATAAATGATTGAAGTAATTTCACATTTAACTCAAGCAGGAAGCAGGTCTTATCGCTATTGGGAATTTAAAAACGGTTTCAAGTTATTATTCCCTTGCATATGAGTAGATTTCAGGGGCCAATTTTTAGGGTCGCAATCCCTCCAGGGTTCGCAATCCTTAAGACGAACTTTCCCATATATTTGTCACGGCCTTGTGATAAATACTTTCACTCCGCTTTCCTTAACTTTATATGCTGTGGCGTTATACATTAAAACGCCTCTCTATAACAAAGACAAACAAGAGGCTTGAGGTAGAAAGAATGAAACAGATAGCTGAATCTATTCGAGATCGATTTTTAAAGCTTGGCATCGATGTACCTATAGAGGATATCGAAAACAGACTTGATGAACTGATCATAAAATTCAAAGTTCCTTCAAATGAAGCCCTACGCAGCGTAACCAATTATTTTTTGAAGAAATATTCTATTCCTAAAAATGAATTTTACATGAGACAGGCTGAGCCCCAGCTTACCAAGATTGTGGATATCTCGGAAAACGGGCAGTGGACAAATCTTAAGGCAAAAGTTGTCCAGCTCTGGGAAAATACCCATGAGTCCATTTCTCAGGTAGGGCTCCTTGGAGATGAAACAGGGATTATAAAGTTTACAGAATGGAAAAATGCAGAACTGCCTGAACTTGAGCAGGGAGAGAGTTACCTTCTCAGAAGTGTTGTCGTAGGAGAATACAACGGCAGGTTCCAGGTCCAGCTCAACAAGAACAGTTCAGTAGAAAAGCTGGATGAAGCCATTGTGGTTGGAGGCGGGGATTTCACACCGGTTGCAAGAGAGTCCGAACTCAGGAACATCTCCGATCTTGCAGGAGGCAAATGGGCTACAGTCAAAGGAAAAGTGATTCAGCTCTGGGAAAATACTCATGAATCAATTGAGCAGGTAGGGCTTATAGGTGACCCTACAGGTGTTATCAAATTTACTAACTGGGCCAGTTCCGAACTTCCAGATATGGAAGAAGGCAAAAGCTATATGTTGAAAAATATAGTTGTCAATGAATGGGGCGGCAGGGCTCAGATCCAGCTTAACCGATCAAGCTCCATAGAAGAGCTTGATGAGGATATCGAAGTTGGGTCCACGACTTCCACATACCTCGGAGCAATGGTGGACATTCAGACCGGTTCAGGCCTCATAAAACGCTGTCCTGAATGTAAAAGGGCTCTGGTTAAAGGTGCCTGTGCAGAACACGGGAAGGTAAAAGGGGAATACGACCTTAGGATTAAAGCGGTTCTGGACTCTGGAACTTCCACCCAGGATATCCTGATAAACAGGGAACTTACCGAAGAGCTTACAGGGCTTTCTCTTGATAATGCAATTGCAATGGCCGCAGAAGCCCTTGATCCAGGGGTTGTGCTGGATAAATTAAAACACGAACTGATAGGCAGGTACTATACTGTAACCGGACACAAGCTTGACCGTTATCTCCTTGTGGATTCAATCAGTCCTAGGACTTCTCTGGATAGAGAGATGCTTGATGAAACGCTTACCGAACTGGAGGTGCAGTAAATGCCAGGTTTTTTCAGGGAAGTTGCCCGCAGGGTTTTTGCCCAGGAATTGAAGGATTCTAATCTGACCTCAAGGGATGAAAGTGATCAATACGCTCCGCAGTATATTCTGACTCCTACAGGAGCTAAAGTAAACCGTATCTTCCTTGTTGGTACACTTATTGAAAAAGAAGACATAGGCGCTGACTCCGAATATTGGAGAGGAAGGGTTTCAGACCCAACCGGTTCCTTCCTGGTCTATGCAGGACAATATCAACCAGAGTCAGCTCAATTCCTTGCTGACTGCGAACTGCCAGCTTTTGTGGCAGTTGTGGGCAAAACCAGTACTTACACCACAGATGATGGAAATGTTCTTACCTCTATTCGCCCCGAATCCATCCAGCAGGTAGACGAACTTACCCGGGATCTCTGGGTGCTTGATACCGCAAAACAGACTCTTGAGAGGATAAAGGCAATTGAGGCAGAGGATGAGAACCCGAACTCAAAACTTGCAAAAGAACACTACTCGACTGATACAGGTCCCTACCGTGTAATGGTCAAAAAGACTCTTGAGTCCCTTAAAGAAACAGCGTGAAACCAAAAAGAGTGAAAAACATATCACAGTCAGAATAAGAACCTCAGAATAAGAACTGTATAATAGGGGGGTGAAATGCCCCTTAATTTATTTTCTATCCTTAGTTTGACAGAAGCATA
>DADO01000044.1:0-1942 GCA_002509325.1 Methanosarcina sp. UBA402
GTCTCCCATACGCAAAGCATATTCGGTTGCCATATCTATTTCACTTCCTGACCAGCAATTCCTTTGCTTTTGCAACAGCCTCGCTTGCGTTTTCAGCATAGCAGTCTGCACCAATCTTGTCAGCCCAGGCCTGGGTTGCAGGCGCTCCGCCTACCATGACCTTTACTTTGTCCCTGAGCCCATCTTCCTTGAGGAGCTCAATTACGTCCTTCTGACCCTGAAGAGTTGTAGTCATTAGGGCGGAAATTCCAATCATATCAGCATTGACTTCCTTTGCTTTTTCGATGAAATTCCTGATCGGAACATCACGACCGATGTCGTACACTTCAAAACCTGCAGACTGAAGCATGGTTGATACAATTGATTTTCCAATATCGTGAACGTCGCCTTCTACAGTACCATTTACGATAACCCCAAGTTTCTTTGTTTGGGTTCCTGCAGGCATATCAGCCTCAAGGATCTTGACTCCTGCAGTCATTGCGTCGGCAGCCATCATTACATGTGGCAGGAAGAGTTTTCCTCTCTCAAAGAGAGCCCCCACTTCGTTCATCCCGGCTGCAAGTCCTTTTTCTATAATTTCAGCCGGTTCCATTACCCCTTTTGCCTTTTCAACAGCTGCAATCACCCTATCTTTCTTACAGGAAATAATTGCATCTGAAAGTTCTTGAATTAGTTCTTCTTTGCTTGCCATTTTAAATCCCCCTTTCCCGAATCTTCGTTTTATTATTAATAATTTTTATTAAAAGTTATCACCATAGTGTCATAAATAGTATGATTTTTCCAATTCTTGATATGGTCAGGAAACCATTGGAGGTTAGGGAGCCGTGGTGATCAACAAACCATGATATTTAGAGGGCCATGGTTCGGGAATTCACATTTTAAGCTTCATTTAGATGATTCGGTGCAATGATAATCAACGCTATTTTTGAATTAACTTTCATGTCCCATTTTCTGATTTTGCAGGCCCAGAACCGGGTTTTCACCCCCCTTAACATATCATGAAATCTGCGTTGCTTGAATATTTACGATGCTGGTTTTCTTTGAGAAGATTTGACTTTCGAGAGATTCAAGCAAGTCGTCCTGTTTGAATTCATTTTTGAATTTCTCTGGATTTTTGGTAAACTTTAGATTCTTATGAATCTCCCCTATACATTATTCTAAATTTATGTATTTATTTATATTCACTGAAATTTTTTTTATGATATTTTATTAAAATTTCCTACTATTTCACGGGGAAAACGCTGGTTGCATCGGCACTATATGGGAAAAAATTATTATAATGATAAGTCTTAAAAATAGAGAGATGTTTTAAAAAAGTTCATAGTGTCTCTTAAGTAGCTAAGAGAATTGATAAAAAGTAAAAAACTGGTCAAATATTAGCTAAGAATTGGTTATTATTTAGCCTAAGAAAAATAGTAAGTAGCCGTCTTATTAAGCTTTATTGCACTAGATAGGGCATATTAATCCCCTTCCATTCCTACATTTTCTCCTACTGCAAGCATGAGTTCTCCATAAAGCAGTTTTTCCAGGGTCTCGGCTACGTACTTTCTTTGCTGATATTTCTGGATATCCTCATGCATCCTGAGATCAGAGTCAACCTGGACTCGCAGGAGTGCAAAATGAAAGGCTTTTTCATTCTTTATCGGCGCTGTATAGAAAGCTTCCAGCAGGTAAGGGAGTTTGAGGGGATCTTCTATAACTTCACTTAAAAGCAGCATTTCTTCGGGAATATCCTGATGGTGTGAGGATATATCGCTTTTTCCAGTAATAAGTTGCAGATTTTTTTTGGAATACTTTTTTTCGAGGATAATAATTTCGCTAATTATACTTTTCACCTCTTACCTAAATTAGGTTTCAGATCCCCCTGTATTAGTTCCGGGATAAATTCAACATTCTCGGAATGATACTTGAAGTAATAATACTTGAAGTAATGATACTTGAA
>DADO01000044.1:2263-10879 GCA_002509325.1 Methanosarcina sp. UBA402
TGAAGTAATAGCTCTATGTAAAAGGGAATAAAAGGTTTCAGGCCAGCATTCCCTTTACAATAATATCAATAGCGTCGTCTTCTTCAAGGCCGCGGGCCATGAGAGTTTCGACTTCTTTTTTGTCCACACACCCAATTGCAGCCTCATGGGTTACCTTGGCCAGAGGGTTGTCAACACGTACAATGGGGATAGCTTCGGCTTTTGCATTTCCCTGGATAACCTCCATACAGTCAACATGCCCTCTCGCTCTCGGGGCACGGCCTTCAGTAATTCCCCTGAACTCTGACACTGCGTCATCGGTAATGGCCAATCTGCTTTTGATTACGCTTCTGGCATTTTCCCCATTAAGGGATACTTTTTCCAGAATTTTTATTTTATCGTCCTTTTTCCCATATACCTTGGTAACCATCTCACAAACAGCATCTTTTTCGGCATCCACGGTATAGTCGAATTCTAAATCCCCTACCCTGCCCGAAACGAGTGAGAAGTTTGTGTAGTAGCTGCCCCCTTCCTCTATCTTTATATAAGCCTTCGGGATCACCTGAATCCCTCCATGGGGACCGTGGAAGTGAGTTTCCGTATACTTTAATGAGGCATTTTTCCCTACAAACATTTGAGCATCCATTTTATGAATAACCTTTACAGCGTTAGGGAATGTACAGTGAGCAATGAGTTCAACAGCCGAGTCTTCTTCGGCCACGAAATTCATGTTTATTTCCTGGAGCCCGTCTTTTGGGATAATCCCGAAGCAAAGGTGAACAGGAAGTGGAATTTTATACCCTTTCTTGATGATCATTTTAACATCCACTCCATGTTCGGTCTCCTGAGTTTCGAGCACAATTCCTTCTGTCCCGTTCGCATTAAGCACCTTACTTCCACTTATCACAAGACTTGCAAGCTCATGCTTATGCAGGACTGCAGCATCTCCCCCGGCTGCCGAATAGGCTGCATCCATATCTTCGATTTCGCTGGAAAGCGTACTAATGGTTATCTGGGTCATTGTAAAGCCGCCTTAGGTGGGGACACCCTGCTGTCACACGGTATACACCTGTTTTTGAAAAATTCGCTAATTTCCAGGGGGTCTCCACTCCTGAGGATAGCCCCTTCACACATCAGGGACGCTTTATCGGAAGCAGCTGCAATCTCCTCTCTGTGTGTAATTACAAGTACCGAAGAACCATTTTCTTTTAAAGCCTGGATCAGAGCCACGATCTCTTTTAAGGAAACGACATCGATCCCGGAATCAGGTTCATCAAGAATTGCAAGTTTTGGTCTCATTGTGATTATCGAGGCTAACTCTATGCGTTTCCTTTCGCCTCCGCTGAGTGCCTCGCCAACTTCCCTGTCCAGGTATTTTTCGGGCTTAAGATCGACTTTTTTCAGGGCGTCTTTCAGCTCTTCTTCAGTAATGTCTCCATTGCCTTTTGCCCCGATTGCCAGGTAATCCCTGACCTTTAACCCTTCAAAACGGGCAGGTTCCTGCCAGGCAAGAGTAATGCCTTTTCTTGCACGTTCGGTTATTGAAAGCTTTGCGATATCTTCCCCATCAAAGATGAGGCTGCCTTCCTCGTGTTCATAGCCCTGGAGTCCCATAAGGGTGTAGGCAAGCGTACTTTTTCCTGCGCCGTTTGCACCTATAATGCTGTGAATTTCCTGGTCGCCGACCTCAAGATTAACCCCACGCAGGATTCTCTTCCCATCACGGCTCAGCACCAGGTTTTTTAAAGATAGAATCTTTGACACCTCTAGTAGTTTTTAATTTTAGCCCTGCAGCAGATCCCTGCAGCGTTGCAGGTCCTTAACGGTATTTACGTTTATTGCTAGTTTGGGATTATCAAGTATCAGATTAAAGTCTTCCTGTTCGCTTCGGATTTGAGAACTGTCCAGAATATTAACTCCAGCAGGTACTATCAATTTCCCGTCCTTGTTAAAGACCGTATCTGGCCTGATTCCTGCTCCCTTACAAATGTTAATAGGGACATATACTGAAAGTGCAGGCTTACCTTCTTCTTTATATTTCTCAATTACCGAATCTATAATTTTAGGGTTTATCAGGGGGAGATCTGACATAATAATCATTACAGGGCCTGTTGTTTCTGAGGCTTCTACCGCATGGATCATATCCCCTACATAGTTTCCCCCAAAGGTCCTGATTACGCGGACTTCTCCTTTGTAGCGTTCCTGGATCATGATCTCGGTTTTGGGGGTAACAGGCGAAACCGCTACAAAAACCCTGTCTATATTCTTTGAGGCCCTGAGAGTATCTATTACGTAGGCTATTAGGGGTTTTCCAAGCAATTCAACACATGGCTTTTCTCCCATTCCAAGCCTTTGTCCGAACCCCCCTGCCATTACAATAGCATCCATTCTAAACCTCCCATATTTCCGTTCAATGAAAGTTTCAGGATAACTGCGAGAATAATGAGAGCAGTTACTCTACCAATTTCGTTAGCAGTACCAATTCCATCTCCGTTTAAGCCGCCAAAGTGGGCATTGCTCCGGTTAAGAAGCACCAGAGCCGAGGTACAGGCTCCCAGATAAGGCAGCAGACCTGCCCACCCGAAAGGCAGGAAACAAACAATGGCACCGAATACGAAGCCTATCAAGAAATTCTTTCGGGTTGCTCCGTTTATAGTCATGGCCCCCAGGCCAGGGTAAGCCTGGTTTCCCTGTGGAGGTATGGGCTTTCCAAAGGCAGCAATCGTTAACATGGACTGCTTTGCACTGACCTCTGCAATAAACATTGATGCAAACATTAAAACCGGAAGGTTAAGCCCGAAAACAGCCAGGCCTTCTTCCTGGACTGCTCTTATAGAACCGTAGAAGGTGAGCAGCAGCAGCATGCAGAAAGCTACTCCGCCTGTCCCGAGGGTTGTATCCTTGAGGGCTTTGATTTTTTTCTCAAGCGACCCATGAGCCATAAAACCATCCCCCATGTCAGTGACTCCATCGAGGTGGTTAAAACCTGTAATATAATATACAAATCCCATAATAAGGGCTGCAAGAATAGGTCCTGGAAATATTACCTGCCCTATGTATGCAATTGCCCCTATCAGAAGGCCGAGAACAGCTCCTACTATAGGATAGAAGTATATCTTCTTCATGAGTTCATCGATCCCTTCCATGCTGATTCCTACAGGGATCGTGGACAGAAAACCAAAACCCGATTTAAAAGCAAGTAAATATGAATTCATTGGACATCGCCTGTTTTTCAATCCTTTCTTTCAAACTCTGCCATACCTCTTGAATACATGTTTGAGGATACGCCTCCTATAAGTCCCCCTATCACATCATCCATAAAAGGCCCCAGGTCTGCAAGGATTCCGGGTTTCTGTTTGTCATACCTGACAAATTCGAACGCACCCTTGGAGCCGCTAATATAAGTTGCAATACTTGTGCCAAGGACCTCGTCCGCGATTATAAAAGTAAGGTCCTTTTCATAGGAACTTTTGCTGAGATTTGGGAGAGTTCCTGCCCTGCCTTCTCGTTCCAACAGAATTCCTGAATAGATCAGAAGGCAGAGGTTTGGGTCCGAAAGTGCATACTTGAGTTCCCGTTTAAATAAAGCGTCTGCTTTCTCCCTGGTCTCAAGTCCTGGATGTGGGACATACATCTCAAGAGCCGTATCAGCAAGGTCCTGGATACTGATGCCTTCTTCAGCAAGGACATCCAGGATATCGAGTGTAGCTTTTTCTTCTATTTTCTCAGGCTGCCCTTTTTTCAGGTCCCTTTCTTCAATTTCGGATAACTTCATATGATCACTTCGGGGTTGTTAAAATGATTCTATAAGCTTCGAAAATCTTTAACGTTATATGGTTTTTTCTTGAGCCCTTTTCCGCATCGAATTGGATTATCTCAGGATTTGGGCTCTGGCAGGCACAGAAAGGGTCATGGATACAGGTGTATCCCTGCTATCTGGATCACTGCCGCAAAGGCAGCAAGTGAGAAGCCTGAAGCAACTGCTATTAATTGGGATACCCTTTTTATATCTTTTACTTCGGTCGGGGGATATAAAGCCCCAAGTATATAATTATCGGGTTTTTCGAGTTTGACTCCGAGCGCGCCTGCAGTAGCTGCCATGGGATAGCCGGAATTGGGAGATGGGGTTTTCATTCCGTCTTTAAGGGCGCTCTTTAAACTGTTTAAGGGATTAATTTTTCCTTGCTTTTTTGGGACCAGAGCCACTGTAAAGGCTGCCGCAAGAATAAATATGACAGAGACCCGGGCAGGGATCCAGTTTAATACGTCATCGAGTTTTGCTGAGAAGTATCCAAGTTCCCTGTATGGCTCGGTTTTGTACCCAACCATTGAATCCAGAGTATTTACCGCTTTAAATGCGTATGCAGCCACAAGCCCAAATTCGCCGAAAAGGGCGTAATAGAAAATGGGGCTCAGAATGCCGTCAACATAGTTTTCGGATACGGATTCGACAACTGCTGAAGACATCTGGGTTGTGTTCAATTTGGAAGGATTCCGGCTTACATAAATCGGAAGCAGTTCCCTGACGTTCTCAAGCCTGTCTGCTTCAAGATGCCTGTAAATCTCCCTTGCAGGGCTAAGTAGACAGTTAATAGCAAAGGTGGCTTTCAAGAAATAAGCTTCAAGAAGGAGTGCAAACACCCTGGGAATCCATGGAAGGGCTGCAATGTAGAGCACAGAATAGCCCAGCAAAGCTGCAAAAAAGACGCAACAGAGCGCCATTGCAGTTCCATAGAGTTTTCTGTGAGTCTGAGGTGCCGCATCTTTTAAAATGTTGATTAATTTTCCTATCCATACTACAGGGTGTACGGCAGCAGGCGGCTCTCCTAAAAAAATGTCTATACCTGCTGCAAGCAGAAGTACGAGAGCAAGGTGCCCGCTGTCCGGCACAATCATAGGATAGGCTCCATCACTTTCTTCCAGGCTACCTTCACAAGCTCATCCGTATCTCCTTCCTGCATAAGGCAGTCAAGGATTTTCTGGGCTGTTTCTTTATTGTGAACCAGATGACAGTCAACACAGCTCCATACCTTGCCGCCTCTTGAGCTCTCGATCCATTTTCCTCCTGTCCGCTCATTTTCACAGGGATAGAATGGACAGAAGCAGAAGGTACAGTTCTGGCCTTCAAAGTGGCAGGGATAGTACTCACAGGTTTTCCTGCTTCCTATACCTTCCTCAGAAGCTTTTTCGATCACCTGCTGCAGCTCGTTTTTTGCCTGTTCTTTGCCCCACTGGGTAATTACATCCCCGATTGCAGCAATCAGCCTGTTGTTTTCTTCTTCGGTGCGGACTGCAACTCTTATGTAATCCTTTCCAAGGCCGTGGAAGGATGAACAATCTCGTATAAGGATTCCGCGCGCTGCCAGGCGTGCAGTTAATTCTGTTGAGTCAAGCATAAATTTGCTGATATTGACAAAGATAAAGTTTACATTTGCTTCCCCGGCTTTAAATCCCCTGATTCTGTCGAGTTTGGCTTTAAGCTTCTCGCCTTCGGTTTTGATCTTAACTCTTGCTTTTTTCAGGTAAGGGTTTTCTATTCCGCCTTCGATGTTTAAAAGGGCGGTCCCTACAGCGTTTGCCACGGTTCCGAGGTTCCAGGAAAGCCTGGCAGTATCCAAAATTTCAGCCATTTCGGGGGAAGCTATCCCAAAGCCCATTCTGATTCCCGGGATTGCAAAGTCCTTTGTAAGGGAACGCATGACAAAAACGTAGTTATTACTTGCTGCAAGGTCGGCAACGCTCTGTGAAGGATCAGAAAGTTCAATAAAAGCCTCGTCTACAAAAAGCAGGGTTTCATGCTTCTCGCAGCGTTCTGCAAGTGTTTTGATTTCTTCTCGCGTACGGAGTTTTCCTGTTGGGTTATTGGGGTTGCAAATAAACAGGATTTTTGCTTTTTCCAGAAGCTCGTCAGGAAGTATTTCTACCTCATCCTGGCTGGGGTACTGCAGTTTTGCTCCCATAATCCGGCACTGCATCCCATATTCTCCGAAAGTGGGCCAGGGCAGAAGGACGATATCTCCTTTTTCAACTACACATTCCACTACAAGCCTGATAATTTCTGTTGAACCATTACCTGGAATTATATTCTGCGGGGTTACTCTAAGCCCTACAAACTTTGCAGCAGCCTCTCGAAACTCAGGATATCGGTTGTCAGGATATTCGGTAAGTTTTTTAAAACTCGTTTTAAGAATATCATCAAAGCTCAATCCGCTTTCTGGATGCTCAAAAGGGGTTCCCAGTGGGTTAAAATTCGCACTGAAGTCAAGAATTTCGCTTTCAGGAATCCCATAAATCTCAGATGTTTCCTGTATTAGCCCTCCATGTCTACAGGGCTTCAGGTCAAGCAGATGCTTCCTTAAAGGTACACTTCTTTGCTCTGACACGTTGATCGCAAATATTTAGTGTGAATCATGTATATTAAGCTGCTTATTAAATTACTCAACTTAACTTACCTTTATTTGCTTTACGATTGTTTGATTGCGAAAACTTCTGCTTTTAGAATCCATTCTACTTTATTTTACAGAAAAATTATATTAATCCAGTCGTTTCCTTTGTCTTATTACTATTATTATTATTATTATTTTATTATTATTATATTTCTTTTTCTACAATATGTCATTTTTGCTGAATTCAGGTAGTATCGAAAAAGTAAAATAGCTTGCTTTTAACTACTACCATCCAGAATCGTTGAAAAATATCTTCTATTAAGAAAGACGGCTTATGCCTTAGTGTTTTATACCTTAACATTATGCCTTAATGTTACGCCTTAATATTATGCCCTAACATTATGCCTTAATTATACCTTAATTATACCTTAATATTTGTTTAAATTTGATGTTATCAGGTGCATTTAAAAATGACAGTTAATAAACCAAGAGGGACCCGGGACTTTTTACCTGCCGACACTGCCCGGAGAAGATACGTGGAAAGTATTATGCGAAATGTTGCCCGCAATTGGGGCTACAGTGAAATCATTACTCCCACGTTTGAACATCTGGACCTTTTTACCCTGAAGTCAGGGGAAGGAATTGTAGGGGAACTCTATAACTTCACGGACAAAGGAGGCAGGGAAATGACTCTCAGGCCTGAGCTTACTGCTCCTGTCATGCGCCTGTATGTAAATGAACTCCAATCCTTCCCAAAACCCTTAAAATTATTCTACTTCGAAAACTGTTTCCGTTATGAACGCCCCCAGAAAGGCCGTTTCAGGGAATTTTGGCAGTTCGGGGTTGAACTTATAGGAAGCGGAAAACCCGATTCTGACGCCGAGGTTATTGCCCTTGCCGATGCGATGTTAAAAGCTGCCGGAGTGAAGGGCGATCTGAAAATCGGAAACCTTGCTGTGATACGTACGCTTTTGAGCGGGCTTGAGCCCGAGATTGTGAGCAAGGTCATGCGGCTTGTAGACAAGAAAGAGTATGCAGGCCTCGAAGGTCTGCTTGAAGAAATAGGAGCCGAAGAACAGCTCAAGTCCGACCTTTTCCACCTTATCAAGCTTGAAGGCAGGTATATCCTTCCGGATGTAAAGGAAATCGTAGGAAACCTCCCTGAGCTTGTAAGCTTTGAAAAAACTCTCAAGCTTCTTGACGCATACGGAGTCGATTACACCCTTGACTTCGGGATCGCCCGCGGGCTCGACTATTATACAGGCATGGTTTTTGAAGTCTATGCCGAAGGCCTCGGTGCCCAGAAGCAGGTCTGCGGAGGCGGCTCTTACCAGCTTATTAAGCTTTTCGGAGGCGGAGATGTGCCTTCAACCGGTTTCGGGATAGGCTTTGACCGGATTATGGAAATCTGTCCTCTTACCCCACCTGCTCCAAAAACCCTTGTCCTTATATCGAAACCCGACGTCCATCACGAAGCCATCCGCTTTGCAAACGAATTAAGAAAACACGTGCCAGTCCACATAGACCTCATGGAACGTAATTTCAAAGCTCAGTTTTCCTATGCAAACACCATTAACGCCGATTATGTGGTTATAGTCGGGGAAAAAGAACTTGAAGCCGGGAAACTTACTCTGAGGGATATGGTTTCAGGAGAACAGGAGCTTCTGACGCTGGAAGAGATTATTGAAAAGGTTTGTTAAGAGCTTCAGTAAGACAGTTCTTTTCAGGCAATCACAAAACTCGGTCAATTTCTATAGTTGGATAAGGATAATTTGACTTTGAATTCAGATAGAAATTCATGCCGAAATTCAGGCATGAATTATCTTATAGTCAAATGTTTATCCTATTTGCAGAATCAAGCATAGTTTTGAGACAGGCTGTAATACTTTTTTTTTGTTGCCCACTGTAATAATTTTTAAAGAATTCACATCCTGTGAGTCTTTTCTCGATATTCTTCCCGAAACATCTGGAAATCCCTATATTGAGAGCGCTTCTGGAAGAGTTACAGAACCATAACGAGATATATTAAAGGCAGAACTTGAGAAGACCAGCAAAGACAAAGAAAATCTCAAGATATGCACAATATTATATGTTGCAGGTTTAGAGCTTGATTGTTCAAAAGGTGATTGAAGCACCTAGGAGAAAAAGAGATTGTGAAAATTTTGTATCCTTTTCAGATTGTGTGGGTAAGTAAATTTCACATATTTACTGGAAATTTATAAATTTGGTGCTCCTTCATAATTCGATTGAT
>DADO01000194.1:0-128 GCA_002509325.1 Methanosarcina sp. UBA402
ATGGATAAAGGATATGATTCTGAAAAAATTCATTCTCTAATTAGAGAAGAAATCAAAGCAGACTCAATTATACCTTTAAGAGTAAGAAAAAGAAAGAGAATAAAAGGAAAATATAGAAAACAGTTGTA
>DADO01000194.1:523-12105 GCA_002509325.1 Methanosarcina sp. UBA402
AAAAATGTAAATGAATGAGAATTCTCATTCGGAACTACAACAAATCGGAACTATTGCCCCCAACAAAAGCTATATGTCTACCTAAAACCGTAAATCATCCCTATGGATTTCCAGATCTTGGATGCAGATTATGAAGTGGTTAATGACAGCAGCCCCATCATCCGCCTTTTTGGGAGGGGAGCTGACGGAAAGAGCGTCTGCTGTTTTGTTCCTGATTTTGAGCCTTACTTTTATCTCAAGGCTTCTGGAGACCTTCATGCCGCAGCCAGGCTTATTAAAGATACTTTTTCTCAAGTTAAAAAAGTAGAAATTGTTGAAAAATTCGAGCCTATTGGGTATCAGAAAGCAAAAAAAGAGATGCTCAAGGTTACTACTAACTTGCCCAGAGATGTGCCTGAGATCAGGGACGATATTCTGAAGATTCGGGACGTGATGAGGGCTGAAGGCAAATGGGAAGTCTATGAGACTGATATTCTTTTCAGAAACCGTTTTTTAATTGATAAAAATCTCGGTGGTATGGTCTGGGTATCTGCAGAAGGAAACGAAGTCGACCCTGCAAGCTATATTCGGGCGAATAATTCAGGCAATTCTCGCTGTGAGAATTTCGTGTGTGATTCTTCAATCCTTGCATCCGGGTTTAAGAAAGTTGAGAATCTTACCACTGCTCCTCTGAAGTATCTTGCTTTTGACATTGAATGCCTGCCTCTTGATGGGGGAATGCCCTCTCCGGACGTTTCGCCTATTATTATGATCAGCTTCTCCTTTGAGCCCGAGTATAA
This sequence comes from Methanosarcina sp. UBA402, assembly GCA_002509325.1. Lineage (GTDB taxonomy): Archaea > Halobacteriota > Methanosarcinia > Methanosarcinales > Methanosarcinaceae > Methanosarcina. Next base: position 1,303 of record DADO01000194.1, read on the forward strand.
AGGGCACAAAACCCTTATACTTCTGGCAAAACCAGCTGAAGGCCTAAATTCCGATGTTTTTCCCTGTAAAGACGAGACCGAGATGTTAAACCGGTTCTTTGAGATCTTCTGCGAATATGACCCTGATATTGTAGTGGGATATAACCATCAGGATTTCGATATTCCTTACATAACGGATAGAGTCAGAACTCTGGTTTCAAAAGGGGAAATGATAAACCCTGTTGCTGGTAGGGACGGCAGCAAGATAGGTTACAGGCGGTTCGGGCTTATTACCCGCACTGAAATGAAAGGGCGAGTAGTTGTGGACGCCCTTCCTCTGGTAAGAAGAGCTTTCAGTCTTAAACAGTACACCCTGCGCGCGGTTTCAAAGGAACTTTTGAACCGTGAAAAGCTGGATGTGAACCCTCTTGAGATGGAAGAATACTGGCTCGACACAGGGGAAAAATTCAAAAAATTCGTTGATTACTCACGCAGGGACGCAGAGCTTGCCCTGGAACTTATCCTTGATTTGAAACTTCTTGACAAATATATTGCTCTTGCCCAGGTAAGCGGAAGCTTGCTTCAGGAAACCGTTGATGGTGGCCAGACCTCGATGGTTGAAAACCTTCTTCTTAAAGAGTTCGGGCTCCGCGACAGAGTGCTCCTTCCAAGGCCTGATGATAGAGTTTCTGCCGAAAGATATGAAATGAGTTCTAATCTCAAAGGTGGAGAAGTTCTGGAACCTAAGAAGGGCCTTCTGGAAAATGTGCTTACCCTTGACTACAAATCCCTTTACCCAACCATAATGATGGCACATAACCTGTGCTATACTACAGTAGTCACAGGCGACAGACCCGACTGGGAAACTATCAGACCTCCATCTGGAGGAGAGTTCGTACCTCCCGATGTTTACAAAGGAATCGTGCCTTCTATCCTCGAAGACCTGCTTAATCAGAGGACGCAAACAAAGAAAAGAATGATGCGGACCTCGGATGAAAATGAGTATAGAGGCCTTGATGCTACTCAACTCGCCCTGAAAATTCTGTTAAATAGTTTTTACGGTTATTCCGGATATGCCAGGGCAAGGCTCTACAGCCTAACACTTGCAAATGCGGTAACCAGTTTCGGAAGAAGCAATATTCTGAATACCCAGGAAATTATCAATCACACTATAAGAAAAATTATTCTCAGGGATAAAGCAGCTCTACTTCTTGAGGAAGCCGGAGAACTCTCTGCCTCGGATAAGGTAGTTGAGCTGTCGGTTGCCTATGGAGATACGGACAGTGTCTTTGTCCACTGTAAATCCCGAGAAGATCTTTCCCTTGAAGAGGTTAGCCTTATAGGTAACAGGCTTTCAGAGATTGTTTCTGATTCTCTGCCCGACCCAATGGAACTTGAATTCGAATCTGTTGCGAAACGTGCTCTTCTTATTGCGAAGAAACGTTATGCTCTCTGGCTCTTTGAGCCCAATAATTCGGGTTGGGAAGATAAAATTAAGGTCAAAGGCATGGAAACTGTCCGAAGAGACTGGTGTGAGCTGACCTCGGTAACCCTCAACAGGGTTCTTGAACTTGTGCTTATTGAAGGTGATGTTGACCGAGCTGTAGAATATGTCCGCAAGATAGTTAGCGAAGTTAGAAACCTTGATCCGACAAAAGACTCAGATATTATTGAAAATCTTATGCTCACACGGACTCTTACCCGCAAAGTGGAGAGCTATAAGAATAAGCAGCCTCACCTTACAGTTGCGGAAAAATTAAAAGAACGGACTGGGGTCTTACCTTCTATAGGAACAAGGATACCCTTTATCATTACCGCAGGAAGAGGGCTCTTTGTTGATCGGGCTGAAGATCCGGATTATGTCAGGGAGCACAATATCCCAATAGATGTCGACTACTATGTTAAGAAGCAAATTCTCCCTCCGGTAGAGCGGATTCTGGAAGTTTTCGGGGTTAAGGTCTCTTTACTTGACTTTGATTCCAGGCAAAAAGAACTGTTTGATTTTGAAACTAAGAAACCTGAAGTAAAGAAACAGAAAAAGCTTCCTTTGAGAAAGAGAAATGAGATAAAGGTTCATGTACAGAGTTTATTTAAGGAGAATGAGCATGTAGAGCAGAGTTCTCTATTCGATTTCTGAACCTTCCTGTTTTCTGTTCTGATCTCTATATTCTTTTTATTATTGTGGTTCTTTTACAAATTCATAAATTCACCTTTGACTTCTTTTTTCTTCTTCCCAGGCTTCAGCCTAATTTTGTATATTATGAATTACTGATTTTTATGAACTTTTTTACTGGTTTTCTTAATGCTAATTTTCTTTCTGTCTATATTTTATATAGGATATATATACTACACTTCTTTATTCTATATCTCTAACCAGTATATACTTCTCTATAAAGTATAAGGCGAATTTTTATATATTCCTTCTCTTCTATCGTGGATTGTATTGGTAACAATTTGATGGATTTGGGTCATTGACTCATTATTTAGAGGAGTGTCCCCAACATGGTAGATAAGTTGAAGAGGTATGCAGTTCTCATATTATTGATGATAGGGCTTATGTTCCTTGGATTTGGATGTACCGGAACTAGCTATAATGAAAGCCCTTCATTGGCAGAAGGAACTCCTGCAGGCGAATCTAAAGATATTTTTTTAAAAGGTTCTGATACGGTTTTGCCTCTCGCCCAGGCTGAAGCTGAAGAATTCATGAACGAAAACCCTGGGAAAAGTGTAACAGTGACTGGAGGCGGGTCCGGGGTTGGGATTGCAGCTCTCATTGACGGCGAAGTGGACATTGCTACCGCATCCAGAGAGATGAAAAAGGAAGAAATAGAAGCTGCCAGAGTAAATGGAATTAATCCAGTAGAACATGCTGTTGCTTATGATGGAATCTCAGTGATTGTAAATCCACGGAATCCTGTTTCTGAACTTAGCTTTGGTCAGCTGCGTGGCATTTATAACGGAAGCATCAAAAATTGGAATGAGGTTGGTGGGGAGGATAGGCCGATTGTAGCTATCTCCAGAGATAGCAGTTCTGGAACTTATGAATATTTTAAGGAAGAGGTTCTACATGGAGATGAATTCCGCCCTGATGCACTTACACAGCCAGCTTCGGGGGGAGTCATGGGAGAGGCCTCTCAAAACCCTAATGCAGTCGGATACATCGGAGTTGCATATCTCGATGAAAACGTAAAAGCCTTAAATCTGGACGAGGGGAACGGTTCTGTGGCTCCAAGTCTTGAAAACATTACCAGTGGTACATACCCGCTTTCAAGACCTCTGTATTTCTACACGAATGGAGAGCCTTCAGGCCTTACAAAGGAATTCATCAATTTTGTAATGAGCGAGAAAGGGCAGAATCTGGTAAGTGAGGTCGGATACTTCCCGATAAAACAGTAAAGTCTGAAATAACGATATTTCCGGAGAAGTTATGTTTAACAGAATTTATAAGGAAAAAGGGATCGAATCTGTGCTTTTTTTTGTAAGCACACTTACGGTCGCCGTTCTTTTTCTCATATGCTTGTTTCTATTCAGGGATGGGATACTTCTTTTTAAAGAGACGTCTCTTCTGGATTTTCTCACAGGCAGGTTCTGGTACCCAACGTCAGTAAACAAGCAATTCGGGTTATTGCCTTTGTTTTTGGGTTCCCTTCTTGTGACTGCCGGAGCAATTCTTTTTTCAGTTCCTCTGGGAATTGCTTCTGCGATATATATTTCTGAGATCGCACACCCAAAAGTTGCGGATTTCCTGAAGCCCTTTATCGAGATCCTGGCAGGCATTCCTTCTGTTGTTTTTGGGTTTTTTGGGCTTGTTGTGCTGGTTCCTTTTATGCAGAATACCTTCAATCTGCCTACGGGACAGACTGCCCTAACAGGTTCTATTATGCTAGGAATCATGGCACTCCCTACAATTGTCACTATCTCAGAAGATGCAATAAGTTCGGTTCCGAGTACTCTCAGACAGGGTTCGCTTGCTCTTGGGGCTACACGGTGGCAGACTATATACAAGGTCATAATTCCTGCGGCTCTTTCTGGAATCTCAGCAGCGGTAATGCTTGGCGTGGGAAGGGCTATAGGAGAGACAATGACTCTTATGATGGTAACTGGAAATGCTGCAATAATTCCTTCTTTTCCAGGAGGATTTCTTGATCCTGTGAGAACAATGACCGCTACAATAGCACTTGAAATGGGGGAAGTTCCTCAGGGAAGTGATCATTTTTATGCTCTCTTTGCAGTCGGGTCTGTACTTTTTATTATTACTTTCCTGATTAACCTGATTGCAGATTCGATCAAAAAGAAATATCGTTTTAAGGTGGACTGATCATGGGTTTGAGTTCGAAAACAAGTGAAAAAATTGCTTTTTCCCTGTTGATTCTTGCTACATTGACAGTTGTAGGTTTCGTGCTGATTATTCTTGGTTACATTATCTCAAATGGATACGGGACAATTGATATTGAATTCCTTACTCAGGCCCCCAACAGGATGATGACTCAGGGAGGGATTTATCCGGCAATTGTGGGTACCATAGCCCTGATTATAGGCTCTATGAGTGTAGCCCTTCCTATAGGGATTATGGCTGCTATATACCTGAACGAATATGCAGGAGAAACCCGGACCACCTGGTTAATCGAAATGGCAATCAATAACCTTGCAGGAACTCCATCCGTAGTCTTTGGGCTTTTCGGGCTCGCATTATTTGTGAAATATTTTGGTTTTGGCCCTTCTATACTCTCGGCTTCTCTTACACTTGCTCTCCTGATCCTTCCGATAATTATCCGTTCTACAGAAGAAGCCTTGATCACGGTTCCTAAGGAATATCGGGATTCGTCCCTTGCCCTTGGGGTCAGTAAATGGCAGACAATCAGGTATGTGGTACTGCCAGCTGCTATACCCGGAATTGTTACAGGTTCAATCCTGAGCATAGGGAGAGTTGCAGGAGAAACTGCTCCCATCCTTTTTACAGGAGCTGCTTACTTTTTGCCAAGGCTGCCTGATTCGATCCATTCTCAATTTATGGCGCTTCCTTACCACCTTTTCGTGCTTGCAACGGCCGGGACAAATATTGCAAAAACCAGGCCGATTCAGTATGGGACCGCTCTGGTCCTGCTGCTTATTGTTCTTGGTTTGAATATTGTAGCTGTCCTGATTCGCAGGCACTATAGAAACAAATTGAAAATTTAATTAATGAAAATCTAACTAAAGTTCCATTGATGATTTAAGTTTCATTGATAGTATCAGGATTCATATGATAATGAGGTCTCTAAATGACTGAAGCTATTCAAAACGTCTCTCAACCCCAGATAGAAGTAGAAAATCTTAATCTGTGGTATGGGGAAAAACAGGCGCTTAAGAATATTTCCATGCAAATCCCCAAAAATAGCGTAACTGCCCTTATAGGCCCCTCAGGCTGTGGCAAGTCCACTTTCATCCGCTGCTTAAACAGGATGAACGATCTTGTTAAAAACTGCAGGATCGAAGGTAGGGTTTTGATAGAAGGTAAGGATATCTATGGGCCAGATGTGGATGTTGTTGACCTTCGAAAAAACGTGGGTATGGTTTTCCAGAAACCTAACCCTTTTCCTATGTCGATTTATGATAATATCGCATACGGTCCGCGTATACATGGCGTAAACAAGAAAGACCTTGACGGTATTGTTGAACAGGCCCTTCGTTCGGCTGCGATCTGGGAAGAAACTTCGGATAGGCTTAAATCTCCTGCTCTCTCCCTGAGTGGCGGGCAGCAGCAAAGACTTTGCATTGCCAGAACCCTGGCAGTAAAACCTAGAATCATACTTTTCGATGAACCGACTAGCGCGCTTGATCCGATTTCTACTTCAAGGATTGAAGAACTGATTATGAACCTTAAAAAGGATTATACCATAGTAATCGTAACTCATAATATGCAACAGGCAGCAAGGATCTCAGATTATACCGGGTTTTTCCTTATGGGGGAACTGATTGAGTTCGGTCAGACAAGGCAGATTTTCCATAATCCGCAAGAACGAAGTACTGAAGATTATATTACAGGCAGGTTTGGGTGATTGAAATGATTACATTACAGACAGGTTCGGGTGATTAAAATGGTCCGAGAAAGGTATTTCCAGCAGCTTGACCTGCTTAAAAAGTGTGTACTCTCTTTTGGAGAGCTGGCTGAATTGATCTTTAGGGACTCCATGTCTTCAGTTATAGACCTCGATATCGAGCTTGCTGAAAAGACTCTTGCCCTTGAGCTCGAAGCGGATAAGCTTGAGGGACGTATTGAGGCTTCGGTTTTTGACCTGCTTGCGCTTCAGCAGCCTATGGCAAGTGATCTCAGGCTTGTTGTATCCACTCTCAAGATCTCGGCAGATCTCAGGAGAGTTGTGGGGCTATCAATGAATATTGCCAAAATCCCAGGAAGAATGGAGGGCGGGCATGTAAAACCGCTTATAGATACGGGAAAAATGGCAAAGATTGCCGCATTCATGCTTGAGAATTCCCTCAGGGCTTTTGAAACTCAGGATGCCCAACTTGCAAGAGAAGTAGCAGCAAGAGATGAAGAGGTCGATAAGCTCTTTTACGCAGTTTGGGTTGAGCTGATAGAAATGATGGCTAAAGATACAAGCATTATCTCCAGAGCCACAAATTTGCTTTTCCTGATTCGTTATCTGGAAAGAATTGCAGACCACTGCTGCAATATCTGTGAAAGTGTAGTCTATCTTGCTACGGCTAAAAGAGTTACACTGAACTGAAACAGCTTTTTGACCTTTTTCTACCTTTTTCTATTTGTTTCTCATTTTTGTCTTTCATTTTTATCTTTTTTAATATCTTTCATTCCATAACTGAGTTCTCATTCCTGTTTTTCCTTTAGGTTACTGTTTTCTCTTTAGTTTTCTGACTGGGTTTTCGCGCTAGTTTTCTCTATTTTTCTCTGATAATTTCTTTACCTTTTTCCTAATCATTTTCTGTTCTCTTTGATGTATAGGTTTTAAGTATATTTATAAGCATATAGACGCCCATGCCTGATATTTTTATCAAAAATACACGGATTTATTACAATAATTCGCTTCAGCCTGCCGAGATCATTATTGAAAACGGTAAAGTTACTAGAATAGGGAAAGATCTCAGGGTCTCGAGCTCGGATATGATAATAGATGCAGGCGGTTCTCTTACTCTACCTGCAGGAATTGATGTACATGTTCATTTTAGAGAACCTGGAATGACCTCGAAAGAAAACTGGTATACGGGTTCATGTGCGGCAGCTGCCGGAGGAATTACTACTGTTATTGACCAGCCTAATACAATGCCTCCCACGACAGACAGGCGGGCTTTTGAACAAAAACTTAAACTTGCCAGGAGAAAGTCTATTGTTGATTTCGGGATCAATGGTGGGGTAACGAGTAATATTGAGAAATTAAAAGAACTCTGGAGACTTGGAGTTACTGCCTTTGGAGAAATCTTCATGGCAGAATCTACAGGTGGGCTAAATATTAATGAAAAGACTTTTGAGGAAGCGCTTGCCGAAATCAAACGCCTTGGCGCGCTTGCCACTATCCATGCTGAAGATGAGAAAATGCGGTTTGAGCTGGAAAAATTCTTAAAAGGAGATACTTCTTATGAGTACCATTCAAAGGCACGTCCAAATGCATGCGAGGCATCTGCTGTTCAAAAAGCTCTGGAGCTTGTTTCCGAATTAAAAGTTAAGGCTCATCTTTGCCATATTAGTACGCTTGAAGCTATAGGTATGATAAGGAAGGAAAAGTACCTTGCAAGAAGGGAAAATAAAGAGCCTCTTTTTACTTGCGAAGTTACTCCTCACCACCTTTTCCTCTCTATACGAGATTGGGAAAGGCTCAGGTCTTTTGGGAAAATGAATCCTCCTCTCCGAGGAAGCCACAGCATTAAAGCCCTAGTAAATGGGATTAATGACGGCACTATTGACATGATAGCTTCGGATCACGCTCCACATCTAGAATCCGAAAAAGATGTTGATATAAGAGCTGCTCCCTCGGGAGTGCCAGGGGTCGAGACTCTTATGCCTCTCATGCTTGCTGCTGTTAGAAAAAATATTCTTCCGCTTTCACGAATGATCCTGCTTACAAGCTGGAATCCGGCAAAAGCCTTCGGGCTGGACCAAAAATTCAAAGGCAGGCTTGAGGTAGGCTTTGATGCAGATTTGATTATTGTAAATCCCCGCGAGGTTCGCCCTATAAAAGCTGAACTTCTGCACAGTAAAGCGGGCTGGACCCCCTTTGAAGGCATGGATGCAGTTTTTCCAGAGTATACTCTCTCCAGGGGTGAAGTACTCTGGATTGATGAGTCAATTAACGCAAAACCTGGAAGGGGAAACTTCATCGAAGGTAGAGGAAAAAGATCCGAAGAGGACGAGGAGGTCCTCGAAGAAGCTGATTAAACTCAGGACTGAAGAAAATGGGTTTGAGAATGTTTCACTGAGAATGTTTCGCTGAGAATGTTTCGCTGAGAATGCGTAGCAAAAACGGAAAAACTGAAAGCCAGTTTCCAGAAAAGTTAAATAACATCATGAGGGCCTTGAGATATTTATGCAGTATTGTAAGGCCCTGAAGCTTTGCTTTTTTTCTTAATAAAAGTCAATCGAGTCCATCTGGGACTGCAAAAGCTCCTGATGCTTTTTTTCCAGGAACTTGTAGACTACACCATGGGTGGCTCCATCAAGCAGCATCCTTATAGCTGTCCGAATTATGGTGTTCTGTTCAGGGTGTCCAAGTACGGATACGGTTTTTCCGTATACTGAGATCTTGACGTTTATCAGGGTTTCTGCAAGTTCCCTGGTTCTTCCATTTCTTCCTATTATTCTGCCCTTTATACGCTGCAATTCTTTTGGAGTATTAGCGACGTCGGAAAGGTCTATGACCTCTAACATAAGCATGTCGTCTTCCAGGAGTTCAAGAGCTTTTTCGGGACTAAAACCTCTTCCTATCGCTTTGAGAGTTTCGAGAATCCTAAATTCTTTCAGGGGATCTTCTTCACAGGTGACGTCTATCTTTCCGCTTTCACTGTCAACCTCAAGTTGGCATGCGGTTTTGTCCTCGATAAACTTTTTTGTTTCTCCTTTAGGGCCTATAATTACTCCGATTCTCTCTTTGGGGATTTTAGCATACTGTGTCATTTTTATTCCGCCTGTATCTTTTTTAATAGTTCTTCAGGTTTGTCCTTTATCCCATAGCGGCTGAAGAACCTGAGTATATTTTGCACGTCCCTGTACAGGAATTCTCGGGCATTAGGATGCTCCAGGGTCACGGACTGTCCCATATCAATAAGTATGGGAGTCAGGTCATTTGGATCGATCAGGATATTATATTCGCTTAGATCGGCATGTACGAGGTTTGCTTTTTTATTGAGGAGACGCATGTATTCGACAATTATATCAAAAACAAGTTTTGCCTCTTCGTCTTCAAGATGCGTGCTTTTCAGGAGTGGGTAAGGTACCTCTTTTTCTCCCATAAATTCCATGATGAGAATATTCTTCTCGGCAAGCACAGGCTCAGGGACCCGGATACCTGCGCTTTTCGCACGCTTCAGGTTCTGAAACTCCTTGCGTGTCCATGCAAAAATGATATCTCGCTTGTTATTTCGTATGTTTGTAAAGCGAGGGTCTTTCATAATATAGGCATCCATGGTCTTGAAGGTGCTGCTGGCAATCCTATATATTTTTACAGCCAGTTCTTTATCCTGGCCTTCAGCATGGAATACATTTGCTTCTTTTCCAGTACTGATAGCTCCGCCCATTGCTTTTATAATGCCCTTGTTGGAAAGGGTATAAAGAATTTTCAGAGTCGGTACATCGAAGACATTTTCTTCTACTTTCAGCCGGTCGGAGTCTTTTTCTCTGGCCCGAGACTTATCTTTGGCGCGATCGATGCGCCTGATTTTCTTTTCCTGATCCATTCCCATATATTTCCCATATATTATCCTTTCAGATATCCTTTCCTCTCAAGCCAGTCTACCTGCGGCCTTGTATACTTCCAGATTACATCTGCCTTTTCGTTCTGGAACTCCCAGGGCACGATAATAACGACATCTCCTTCTCTAATCCAGGTTTTTTTCTTCATCGAACCCGGAATCCTTCCCATGCGGACTACCCCATCCATGCAACGGAGCCTCAGCCGGTTTGCACCAAGGAGACTCTCAACAGTTGCCAGGATCTCGTTATTTTCCCTGCGCGGGGTGCGTACTCTTGTAACGGTTTCTTCCGTCTTGGGTTTGGCTTTGGATGTAGGTTTCTTTAAGTCTGCCAGTTTAATACCCCATTATATGTAGCTTATTTTTATTATTGTGCTTTTTATTTTCATACCCTTAAATCTCTTATATATCAATTTTTCGAGTTTTAAGGTTATTTGTTCTGTAGCTTTCAACTTTCTGTTATTATTTTAAAGCTGCGTTTTTCCGCTTTCTTTTACTCTCATCTTATTATTATTTTTTTCTAAGTAATCGGACAAGCGATAGCTATATATACGAGATATTCCTTTGTATGTCTCACACGCAAAGCAAGCGTGGGCCGCTCTCGAAAATATTGTTCTAGGGTGAGTTTCAGGGATTTACAAAACAGATTTTCATCTATTGTTAATTTGTTTTTTCAAAGATTTCCTGAATAAAAAGATTTATATATTATAAGTGATTTATATTTGCATATTGTTTCAGCATGAATTTCTTATGTTGAACGGTTTTTCTCATAGTTATATGATTGAAACATCTTCTCGGTTTGAAGAAGAGGGATATCTTTAAATACTATGAGTGCGTATATATAATTTCCTGCATGATGAATGCAGCAATTACTGCTTATTATTAATGGAGTCAGGAGTTTTTTCC
>DADO01000195.1 GCA_002509325.1 Methanosarcina sp. UBA402
TATACCTTGAATTTGATTATTAAGAATACATCCGTTTTGACTGATATCTAAAGGAGATGACAGGTATAAAATCAATAATTCTTGCAGGCGGCTCAGGAACTCGGCTTTGGCCTCTCAGTCGGGAAATGTATCCCAAGCAGTTTTTAAAATTTGGAGATACCTCTCTTTTTCAGGAGACCGTCCTCCGGTGCCTTGAAATTTCTGATATATCCGAAATTTTTGTTGTAACGAATGAAGCTCAGAAGTTTTTCGTAATCGGACAGATTAAGGAAATTGGGTTTTCAATTCCTTCAGAGAACGTTTTAATCGAGCCTGAAGGCAAAAATACTCTTCCGGCAATCTTCTTCGGAATGAAAGAAATTGAAAGAAAATTTGGGCCCTCGGTAGTGGGAATCTTTTCTTCGGATCATGTTCTTGACAGAGCTGCAATGCAGACAATTTCTTCGGCTGAAGAGCTGGCTTCGGATTATCTGGTTACTTTTGGGGTTGTTCCTGATTTTCCTCATACGGGATATGGTTATATTAAAACGTCAGAAGCCTGTGGGCCGGGTTACAGGGTTTCGGAATTCAGGGAAAAGCCGGATCTTGAAACTGCAGAAAAGTACATTCAGGAAGCCTGCCTCTGGAACAGCGGGATGTTCCTTTTTGAAACAGGGCTTTTCTTTGATGAAGTCAAAAAATACGCACCGTCTGTTTTCGCCTGTTTTGAAAACGGAAGGGACATTAACGAGATTTATGCGTGTGTGGACAAGATTTCCATTGACTATGGAATAATGGAAAAATCAGACAGGGTCGCAGTTGTAATGTTGGATCAGAAATGGAGTGATCTCGGGAATTTTGCTGCAATCTATGATGAGCTGGAAAAGGATCCTGCAGGAAACGTTATCCATGAATGTGATCCCCTCCTGCTCAACTCCGACGGGAACCTGGTGTATTCAAAATGTGGGAAGATCGTTTCCCTGATTGATGTTCAGGATATGGTTGTTGTTGATACGAGCGATGCCCTGTTAGTATGCCCCAAGTCCAGCAGCCAGAAAGTAAAAGAAATAGTCTCCGACCTGAAGGGAAGGAAAGACGAAAGGGCGTTTATCGGTCAAACTGTCTACCGGCCCTGGGGTTCATATACACTCCTTGACGCCTCTCCAGGGCATAAGATAAAGAATATTACTGTGCATCCGGACCACAAATTAAGCCTGCAGCTTCACTACCATCGGAGCGAGCATTGGGTAGTTGTAAAAGGTATGGCATGTGTAGAAGTGGGCGGACATCAGTTTTTCCTGAGACCGGGTGAGAGTACTTTTATTAGCGCAGGAGAAAAACACAGATTGTCCAATCCCGGGAAGGTTCCGCTTGAGATTATTGAAGTGCAGCTGGGAGAACTTGTTGATGAAGCAGATATTGTCAGGTTTGATGATGTGTATGGGAGAAAATGATCAGTGACAAGTTAGGGCACAAACGTATGTTTCTTGGATGGACTGATTGAAAAGGAGTGAATTATACAACCGAAATCATATTGTCCATCTTCAATAAACTTTTAACAAGGGTATATTATGTAATATTTTTCTCTTCCTGGTAGTTTTACTCAACGAATAAAATAGATTACTCTTTAGATTTTTACGTTTTTGGATCACTACAATCCTATCTGCTTTCCTATTTGTATCACTTCATCGCGGATATTGGTGTCAAGTTTTAAGAGCAGGAGAATATACAAAACAGAGCCTAATATCACTGGGATTAGTGTAAGCCAGATGTTTGATAAGGGCACTAAAATGCGGTAGCATCCAACCCCTAATCCCATTAGTAAAGATGCTATAACAACATTTCTTATTTCCTGGAATTCAAGCTTCAAGTTGATTATACGTTTCAGTATAATATATGCGAGGAAAGAGTTCAGGATCATGGTAATGAGAGTTGCAACAGCTGCTCCAAGGATCCCAAGCACTGGAATCAGCATGAAATCAAGGGCTATGTTTGCGGCAGCTGCGACTGCTGTAACTTTAAACGATTCCTTTGGCCGATTTAGGGCATTTAAATACATTGTTTGCAGAAACATAAAAACATTCACAAGCTGGACAACCAGCAGTATGTAAAATGTCTGGGTGCCCTGTGCAAAACTTTCCCCATAGAAGAAATAGAGCATTTTGTCCCCAAGTAAAATCCCTCCTACAAAAACGGGTACTGCAAGCATCAAAGAGTATGTGATGCCTTTTGCAAAGGCATTTTCTGCCATTTTTAGTTCCCCGTTTGCATTCCAGTTGCTAACTTTTGGGAACAGGACTGTTCTCATTGCTGTTGTTGTAAAGGTTGCTGCAGTTGTAAATTGGAACGCTACTCTATATATCCCTACATCAGCGGTTTCAAGGAAATATCCTATTATTATTGTGTCTGCATAGCTGAATACGAGACTTCCGCTTGAAGCTAAAAAAACCCAAAAAGAATATGAGAATATGCTTTTCAAATGTCCGATATTAAATTTTTTAAGCTTGAGGTCCAAAAAACGGAATCCTATTACAGTAGCTACTATCATCCCAAAAACAAAACCCCCCGCAAGGCCATTTACACCGAAGCCCAGGTATACGGCAATCACCTGAAAAATCACGCAGGACGCACTGTTTATGAATCCACAGGTCTGATTTAATCCCACTTTCCCAGAGCCGTAGTTCCCGTTTGACACACTATTCCAAAAAATTCCGATAATTAAAGCTATAAACAGCCATGAATACGCCCCGGATCTGTCAATGTTCTCAAGGATAGACCTGGCAAAAAGAAGTAAAATTATGGAAACACCTACAAGAAAGACCCTCAATACAAAAACTGCCGTAAAATATTCGTTTTTTTCCCTTCCTTCGCTGATCCTTTTAACTGCTGCTCCTCCAAGACCACCGTCAAATAACAGGTTTAAGGTATTAAAGTAAGCTAAAAATAGAAAATATGCTCCCAATACTGATTCTCCTACAGAATGGGCAAAATACATCGTACTTAAAAAACCAATTGCAGTGAGCGATATTATTGCGGTAAGGGTCACGATGCTATGGCGGCGCAATGGTTCAATCTGCATTATTCGAGAAAGTAAAGTATTCCTGCTAGTCATGATTTTGCCTGTTTTTGTAAGAACATCTCTCTTTGTAGTTTTGGACTCATGGAGAAGGTAGCAAAGAAATCACTTAAACTTATATAATAAGGTCTATGGAATAAATATATCAAACAAGGCAATTAAATATCAAAACAATGTATAATTCCGGCTCATCAAATGCCCTTTCTTCAATTAATCTCCAGTAATTATTTTAATACTTTGATCGCTTCATGGAGGTCTGCAGCTCTCTTATCCCATAAGTATTCAGATCTGATATTAACTAATTTTTTTGACATATCCTCTCTGATTTGTGGGTTTTTTATTAAGAATTCTATTTTTCTTTTAAAATCCTCGACATTATAATCAACATATAATATAGAACCATCTTTTCCGATGTCAATTAATGATTCACATTTTGTACATATAATAGGTTTTCCACATCCTATATATTCGTACAATTTTGTTGGTGAACTTCTATTTAAATATCCTTCGTTTGGGTTATAAGGCATAATACAGGCGTCAATATCCTGAAATACCTTTCTGATTTCTTTTCTTGGAACTTCTTTCCTGACTATAAAATAACTTGTTTCAATGGTGTCTTTCAACTCTTTTGAAATGCCCTCTCCATAAAAACCGATAATATATAATTTCAAATAAGGATATTTTTCTTGAAGCTCTGTACAGGCTTGGATAAGTATGTCGATGCCTCTATTTTTTGTTATCCCACCTATATAACAAATGTTGAATCGATTTTGGACGCTTTTGTATGGGTCTGGATATTCCTCAATAAAACTTTTTTCGAAACCATTGGGGATGATTACAATATTTTTTGATGGAAGATTATATTGATTTTTAATATAGTGCCACATTTCTTTGTTTAACATTAATAGTAATTTCGCGTGTTCAAGGCAGTATTTTTCGATCTTATTATTTAATTTTGCTCTCCCATCTCCGATTGCTTTTGTTTGTTCAATCGTATCCTGAACATCCAGGATTATTTTCAAGTTTAAATATTTGCAAAATTTGAAGAGGATTTTATTTTGAATTGTTGTCAATGAGGAAGGGTATGTAAAAAATACAAGTGATTTTTTCTTCAATAATATAAACATCGAATTCAGGGCAACACTCGATTTTATTATATTATTATATATTACATACCCAGCGTTAGTTCTCGGAAGCTGTTTGTAAGGTATTGAAATAAGCTCCACATCATCATATGCTTTTAAATTACTCAATAAATAATGTTCTCGAGTTAAAGTTGCAGAGATGTTATCCTGTAAATCTCCCAGGATCTCTCCATTATCAATCATGAAAATGTGAATCATTTATAGCACTTTCTTGGTTTTAATTTTGAAGTTATTTGAGGCTTTGTTATTTTCTACCAAATTCCTTTATTTTCAATAATATTTGATAAAACTATTTATTTTGCAAAAAAATTTGTTTAGGATAATTTAAAATTAATTTAATGCAATTTTATGCCATTTACTCTCATTATAGAGATTTTTAATCCGAAAATAAAGGAAAAAACCCTATTTTAATTTTAAATACATAATTAATATTTATATCTTTATACAATTTTACGGAAAAAATCATATAAAATATAATTTTTCTAAACATATGTAATATTAATTAAGTATCTTCGCTAATTATATGTTAAACTCTTTTTAACGGTGATATTTTAAAGGTATTAGATGTAATTTTTTAGCTAAAAAATAAATTATAGGCCATTTATCTGTTTTTAAAGCATTTTCATTAATTTTGACAAAACCTCATTTAACAAAATTCTGGGCTTAAAGTCAAAGTTACCTATAAAGAGCACAGGTAATATTTCAACTTTATATGAGAGTTATTATGCCTATTTTAGATATGTTCGAAAGATTGGGAGCGTCCTGGAATCGTAAATTAATTCTGAAAAAACTAGTACATCCCTTACATATGAATATATGTATAGATATTCTTATGCCCACGATTTTCAGTGACTAACGGACACGACCTAACCACTATATATAGTGATAACAGCAGTTTACTATTGATCTTCATATAACTGAGAGGTATATATTATAAAGTTTAGGACCCACCTGATCGTAACCAAACCTATCCTCAATATACTTATGCATTTTTCCAGGATCGTATTTTGTAGCGTTATCAAGCATATAGAGCATTGCATCAACTAAATCTTTGTGATTTCCAGGCTCAATTAAAATTCCCATATCATTATTAATGTACTCTTCCGGTCCCCCACAGATAGTAGAAACAACTGGAATTCCTGAAGAAAGTGCTTCTGTACACACAATTGCAAATGTCTCATGTGTGCTATTTAATACAAAAAAATCTGAATTTTTCGGCTCTGTAGAAAACCTATCTACACTAAATGAAAGAGGCTGAAAAAAGATAAGTATATCCAGGTCTGGCTGCTCAGTTTAAATTTATTGAAATTTATTATTTCAGAGGATTTCTACAGAGCCCTTTATATATATTTAGTTTCACTCACAGTAAGCTTGACAAACTTCATATAACCCGATCATATACTGTGAGTAATTTTTCACATATCACTTTGTTATTATGAACTTTCTCAACATATTTTCTCCCATTTCCTCCTAGATTTTTCCTTAAATTTTCATCAAGTATTAACTCCTCCAGTCTTTGCTTTAGATTGTCTTTTGTAACATTAACTATTCCACTGGGTTCTTCTAGATAAGGCTTCAGTCCAGGCTTAATCCATGTACAGCATGGAATTCCCATCTGTTGGACTTCATTAGTTAGAACACCGTACCACCCTAATACATCAACTGAATCAACAACTATGTCACATGTCTGAAGCAATTGCATTGCTTCTTTATGGGGTTTGTTTTCAATTAACAGGCATTCTACGTTTGGATACTTTTTCTTGAGCTGGTCCATCGCTTCAAGAAAATATTTTGTACCTTTGTAGACTCTATTTGTAGGGGCATGCCCGATTATTATTCTATCATCATTTCGATTGATTTTACTTAACCCGTGCCATGGGATAATGTTTGGAATCCATATAGCATCTGGTGCATATTCAAGCAAATCCGGGGTTGAAACGATTTCAGCATCTGCGAATTTTGATCCAAAAGTTCTGCCATGATTTCTTAATTTACTGCCGTGCCAATGCACGACAACTTTTCCATATCGTTTGAAAAATATTGGGATATCTATGTCTTTAGGGAATATTCCGGCATCATGAAGATGAAATACGTCAAAATCTCCATCATGAACAACTTGTAATAAGTTAGCTGATATAATCTTAAATCGATTAAATAGATCTTTTTTAGAATATTTCATAGGAAGATCCAAAGAGATATCAACTTTTTCACTTGTGTAATTTTTGATGATATCTAATACCACAACTTGATGGCCCATATCCTTCTGTTGTATTGATAGGTTATATGCAACATTTGCAATATTCCTAATATGTAGTATTTTCATGCTCTCTTGTTTCTCATGGTTATAAATTGGCAATTTTTTAAATCTTTCTTGGTAGAAAATTTTTAATTACATAGGACTTACGCGGTTGAATTGAAAAACAATATCGTTAGATATCAGACTGTTTAAAGCATACATTTTGTTAGAATGTCTATTATACTTGATTTTATATTTCAAGTGTGTATAGTCCTATTACAGAATACGACAATGTTATTTTACTACGCCTTTAAAACCTCTTTATGAAAAAGTATTAAAATCACAATTCCTTATTATTTCTAATTATTAAACGTATAAGTAATGTACAAAAATAATTATATTCTAATTCTCTTTAATGTATAAATATTAAATGTAATTTTTCAGATTAAAGGGGTCAATAAATGTGTGGAGTTGCAGCTTTAATTAGTTTGAATCAGTCATCAAACTGCCTGCATTACATAAGCTCAATGACATCTGTCATTAATCATAGGGGCCCGGATGATGAAGGGTTCGTGCTCTTTGCAAAAAATAATCACTCGCCAGAGGGTCAGCTTTATACTGCTCGTATTTTTAGTGGAAATAGCACTTCTCCTAAACTGAGAGATATTTCTCTAAATTACATACCTAATGAACAATACATAAACCAAAAAATACCTGACTCAATAGTCTCTCTGGGTCATCGCCGCTTGTCCATTATAGATCTATCCCCTTATGGTCACCAGCCTATGTGCGATTCAACTTCAAGATACTGGATCGTTTTCAATGGCGAGATCTACAATTATAGAGAGATACGGGAAGAGCTGGAAGTTTTGGGTCATCGTTTTGTATCAGATACAGACACAGAAGTTGTTCTTAATGCGTATAAACAATGGGGAAGAGACTGTTTAAGCCGTTTTAATGGGATGTGGGCCTTTGTTATCTTTGATACAGAGAATGGTATTCTGTTTGCTTCAAGAGACAGATTTGGGATCAAGCCATTTTATTACTGGTACTCCCCCAAGGAGTTCTTGGCATTTGCTTCCGAGATTAAGGAATTTACTGTTTTGCCAGGATGGGAGGCAAAGTTGAATGGGCCTCGAGCTTATGATTACCTGGTCTCAGAGGCTGGCATAACAAACCATACCTCAGAAACATTGTTTCGAAATGTCTATCAGTTAAGAGGGGGGGAGGCATTTGAAGTTCAGATTAATAGTATTTCTACTGAATTGCCCATCTACAGATGGTATGACTTAAGAATCAGTAACCTTGATATAACTTTTGAAGAAGCTAAAAAGGAGTTTTTAAAACTTTTCCAGGAATCCATCAGACTAAGGTTGTATTCTGATGTGCCTATGGGCTCCTGTCTTTCAGGAGGTTTAGATTCTTCAACCATTGTATGCATTGTCAACAATATTCTTAAAGAAGAAAAAATGGAAGAAATTCAAAAAACGTTTTCAGCCTGTTCTGATATTGAGAAATTTGATGAAAGGCATTTTATCGATGAAGTTATTAAATCTAGAAAGATTGAAGCAAAATACGTTTATCCTTCACCTGACCAACTCGTTGATAATCTTGATTCTTTGGTATGGCACCAGGACGAGCCCTTTGCTTCTACAAGTGTTTTTGCCCAATGGCTTGTGTTTCGATTAGCTTCTGAAAACGGCGTCGAAGTAATGTTAGATGGTCAGGGTTCCGATGAACAACTTTGTGGATATCATCGATTTTTTGGTTGCAGATATGCTTACTTATTCAAATCTTTGAATTTCTCAGCGCTTGCTAGCGAAATCAATAAGGTAAAGGAGTTACATGGGGTTTCGTTCACTCAGTCTTTAACGATGCTTGGATTCTACTTAACGCCTCCATTTTTCAGGCAAAAATTTAAGAATTTGTTTGTTAAAGGCGGTGTTCCCCCTTCGATGCTTCATTTCGAGAAATTAGGGGGATCAGTCAATTATATAAAACAATTCAAATTGCCTTCTGGGGATGTTATCCAGAAGAATTCTTATGAACAGTTAATTTATACTGTGCTCCCTCAACTCCTCCATTGGGTGGATAGAAATTCAATGGCACACTCATTGGAATCTAGAGTGCCTTTTCTTGACTTTAGGTTTGTAGAGTTTAATTTAGGTTTGTCTCCAGATCTAAAGATTGCTGATGGATATACAAAACTTATACTTCGTGAAGCAATGTCCGATATCCTACCTGAGAAAATCCGTATACGAATTGACAAAATAGGCTTCGCCACAGCAGAAGAATATTGGATGAAGGGTGAAAGTTCTAACATGTTTAGAAGACTTCTTATGGAGGCTGTTGAATCTTCTAAGGAAATATTTACTGAAGAAGCATTAAAAAAATTTGATCGGATTGTGGAGGGAAAAGAAGATCTCAGTTCATTTGCCTGGAGAATCATTTGTTTTGGAAAATGGATGAAGATATTTAATGTAAGTATCTGATGTGGTTTTGGTGTCTTTTAAATTGCAAGTAAGTAGGTTTATTGCAAATAAGTTAGTTTTTTGATGTTTATTCGGACAGGACTATATATTTTTCAGCTCATCGGATATTTTTAATCATCTCTCTAAGAGTTCACTTATTTTTATAGCTGCTTTTCCATTTCCAAATATTTTTCTTGATTTTTTAGGAATTTCAAATTCCTTTATGAGTTTTTTGATCTTCTCATAATTCACTCCTGCAAGTATATTCCAGCCTTCTTCAACTGTTTCTACCCATTCCGTATTATCTCTTAAAGTTATGCAGGGTACCCCCAGCATATAAGCCTCTTTCTGTACTCCACCGGAGTCGGTGAGTATTTTTCTGGCATTTGATTCGAGTTTTAACATGTCAAGATAGCCTACAGGGTGGATTACTTTTGTGTTTTTAAGAATTTTTTCCCACAAATCGTATTCTTTCAAGCATTTTCTGGTTCTTGGATGTATTGGAAACACTATTGTTGCCTCTGCATCAGAAAAGGCTTCGACAATTGAAGTCAGGTTTTCTTTATTGTCTGTATTGGAGGCGCGGTGTACGGTTGCTAAAAGGAAATCTTTTGGATTGAGATTAAGATCCTGTAATATCGTGGATTTACTTTCTGCAATTTTTTTATTATACTGTAGAGCATCTACCATTACATCTCCAACATTATATACGCCTTCAGTAATACCCTCATTTTTCAGGTTCATAACTGCAGTATCAGTCGGACAGAATAATATATTCGAGATGTGATCGGTTATGACTCTGTTAATCTCTTCAGGCATTGCCCGATCAAAAGACCTCAATCCAGCTTCTACGTGTGCCACCTTGATGTGCAGTTTGGAAGCAGCAAGTGCACCTGCAAGTGTAGAATTTGTATCTCCATAGACAAGTACAATGTCTGGTTTTTCTTTCAAAAGTACTTTTTCGATTTCTATGAGCATTTTGCCGGTTTGTTCTCCCTGGGTACCCGATCCAATACCTAGATTATAGTCCGGCTTTGGGATATCGAGTTCTTCAAAAAAACGTCAGACATTTCTGGGTCATAATGCTGGCCTGTATGTATAAGTATCTCTTCATGGTGTTTTCGTATGGTACGGGACACAGGAGCACATTTTATGAATTGAGGGCGGGCGCCAACTACTGATACAATCTTCATTTTAATTTCCCACTGCCAGCGAAGTATAATAATCTCTACTAATCTCTATTTTTATTTTAGTTTGAAATCTTCACTGAATTTTTTCATAGGCGTTTTTTATTTTCTCGGTATTCGACTCCCAGAATCGGTAATCTTCAGAGTTCAATTTCTCTGGTTTTTTATCAAGATACTCAAGAATAGCGTTTTCGAGTTCAGAACTCTTTACAATCAGCAGGTTTTTCCTGTTTTCTTCTTTTGTGATCCCTGAGGCTATTACCAGTTTCCCGAGATTAAGATATTCATTAAGTTTCCAGATACTCTTATCTGTTGAATAAGGGGTTAAAGCATTTTCTTTACGGGGAATCATACATATCCTGGCTTTTTTGACTATCCCTGCCACCTTTTCATGAGGCTGCCATCCCAGAAATTCTACGTTTGGAAGCTTTTTTGCTAGATACCACTTGGAAAATGGGCCATCCCCTACGATCCTGAATTTTTCGTTGGGATGTTTTTTTGCCAGATTCAGAAAATTTCCGATTCCTTCCTGCTCGCAGACCCTTCCCAGAAATGTAATGGTTCCGTCTTCTGCAAAATCCTCTCCGGTCAAAAAACTATTTCTGGGGTAATTAGGGATCTCATAGACCTCTTGCTTTCCGCCTTTGGTATATTTTTTTACTTTTTCTCCCAGAGGCCAGTTTACTGTGGTTATAAGGTCTGCACTTGCTGCCATTTTTTTTTCAAAATATTCAGCCATTATCCTGCCTGGAGATCCGAAAGTCATTCCAAATTCAATACCCCAGGGAGACCTGTAGTCATAAATCATTTTTTTGTAGTAAGTTCCTTTTAATTTTGGCAAATCGTAGTATATTATATCCGGGACATTAAAAAGGTGAACTACATCAGGTTTTTCTTTTTTTATGAACTGCTTGGCAAGGGCCGAGATCTGTATCCAGTTTCTTGTATTAAATTTAGGAATGAGTGTTTCATATCCCAGTTCTTCAAGGGTGTTCTGGAACATCTTGAGTCTTGTGGTATGTTCGGGCTGGTTAGCAAGCAATAAAATTCTCATATGGCTCTCCTTAAAATATCTTCATATTTTCTGGCAAGGACTTCCCAGTCATACTCTTTTGCAATCTCCCTGTATTTTTTTTCATTATCTGGAGCCTCCAGAATTCTCTTTGTCTCGCGAACAAATCCATCCTTATCATCATAATAGAATAAGTTATCTCCAAGGAGTCTTACAAGGGAAATTGTCCTGCTGGATAAGACTGGTTTTCCGCAAGCCAGGTAATTAAACACTTTACCCCCCACAGCGTATTCATTTTTATCCATTTTTTTCAATGTATTGAGCCCTATATCCATAGCCGAAATATAAGTCCCAAGCTTCTCATAAGGCACAGCACCAGTAAACTTTACCTTCTCCGAAACTCCACGTTTGCGTGCCAATTCTTTGATTTTCTCACCGTAATCTGTGAATAACCCCGGACCCACAACCAGAAGCATCACTTCCAGTTCAGGGAGAGCTTCGACAGCAGTTTCGAGATCAACCCAGTGCTCAAGGGAACCTACATATCCAATAACGTTTCCTTCAAGGTCAAGTGCTTTTTTTGCTTCTTCTTTCGGGATAGGCTTTAAAAGACTGCAATTTACCCCGTTTGGGATCACTTCTGCCTCTTTGACTCCTATTTCTGAAAGAAAATCTTTTAGTTCCTGAGTTACAGTGATTACAGAGTCTGCACGTTTCAGATTATATCTTGTAATTTGCCTTACTCCGGTCTTGACAACTTTCCCAAAAAAAGACTCCGGATAATATATCGAAGCCGATTCCTCAAGGTGATCAAGATAATCGAAAACGACAGGAATATTTAATATATTTATCAAAAAAGAAGGGAGAATATTTGTGGAAAGTACTACATCTATATCATTTTCTTTAATTACCTGTCTCATCTTTGCCAAATGCTTCGGCCAGTTTAATAAATAATATAGAGATGGGTCACCTACATCTATAAATTTTGTATCAATAAGTTTGCAAGCTGTTTCTCTTGGCCTGTTATTTTTGAACTTCTTAAGGTCGAAATGCAGAACATACACTTCATGTTTTTCTGCAAGGATATCAAATATAAAATTAAGTCTATTAGGTATTGGATGCCTGATCCAGTCTGTAGTTGGTATCACAAGAATTTTCATAGAAGTTTCCTTTTTATTTAAATATTTTTACATATCAGACTTAAATTTGAGACACTATTTATATTTTTTTATCCATTTTGCTAGGATATCCTGCGTTATAGTAATAGCAGTTAATTTATATATTATTCGTGTATTTTTTATTTTTTATTCATATCTCTTAGGGTAAGAAAAAACCAGAGAACAACAACTTTATAAGGTCTCTATTCAAAATGGGTAAGCATTAAAGTTTTAATGCATCCTACATTCGACAGCAACCACATTTTAACATATAGATGTTTTTGAGTATAATTTTTGAGTATAATATCACTATGATTAATCTGGGAATCAATGCCATTTGAACTATATATTTGAAGCGTTTTGAAATATCTCTCTTCCACTGTGAATCTAAATTAGATTGGATACATTATCAGAGAAATAAAGTGCCTGTTCCAAAAATTTTAAAACCTCCAGTTTATTATATTCATGTTTATTAATTCCTGTAATAAGTATGGATTCCATAAAGGTGCACATATATGACTCGTCAGGATATTCCTCAATCCTTAATCTTTAAATTAAGGGACAATTGGCCCTATAAAATAATGGTTGCTATAATTGTATTTTTTGCATTCTGGATCCGAATACTTCCTAAAGAAAGCGTTTTCCTGCAAAATGGCTTTATCAGGTTCGGAGAGAATGATCCCTGGTGTCACATGCATGTAGTTGACACTATTGTCCACAACTACCCGCATGGGATGTTTTATAATCCCATGACTCAGTATCCTTTCGGGAGTTACATTCATTTCGGGCCATTACTCGATCAGACAATCGCATTCTTTGCTATGCTTCTTGGGATGGGGAATCCAAGTCAGGAGCTTGTCAATACAATAGGTGCATATTCACCGGCTGTATTCGGAGCTCTTACTGTAATACCCATTTACTTTATAGGAAAATACCTTGGGGGCAGGAAAACAGGAATTCTCGCAGCAATTCTAATCGCTTTTGCTCCGGGGCAGTTTCTTTCACGTTCTACTATAGGTTTTACGGATCACCATGTTGCTGAGACATTATTCAGTACTTTTTTTATGATGTTTTTTATTCTGGCTCTGATCTCGGGGAAGAAAAAGAACATTCGTATAGAGCAAGTACTGAACAGGGAGTTTAATGCCGTCAAAGAACCTTTGATCTACGCTGTTTTTGCTGGAATAATGTACGCGGCATACCAGCTATCCTGGCCAGGAGCCCCTCTCTTTGGATTTATTATAGTTGTTTTTGCTTTTTTCCAGTTTATTTTAAATCATATCAAAGGACAAACAAACGATTACCTTGGAATTATAGGTGTGGTCACTTTCTTTGTTGAATTATTGCTAGCTCTTCCTTTTGTTCATCCGGAAATGGGGTTTGCAATCTTCTTTTATTCCTGGCTCCATGTACTAACTTCCTTAGGGGCAATTACAGCTTTTGTCTTTATGACCGTACTTGACAGGGAATTTCTCCGCAGAAAGATTAGAGCTTATTATTACCCTGCCGCACTCTTTGGAACCTGTATTCTCGGTTTGATTTTGTTGTATTTTTGCGCTCCATCATTTTATGCCTTAATCATGGATGTCCCCAGTACAATTTTCGGTATCAAAACAGGCGGAGCAACTACAATTGGTGAGGTTTCTTCCATATTTTATGAAGACAAGGTTTTCACTTTCTCGAGAGTCTATGGACATTTCACAGCCACAGGTTTCTTAGTCTCGATCCTGGGGATGTTTTTGCTGGCGATAAACATGCTCCTCAAACCTAAACCTGAAGAAGTCTTGGTTCTGGTGTGGAGCATTTTAATTCTCTTTGCAATTTATGGTCAGAACCGCTTTGCTTATTACTATTCCGTAAACGTCGCAGTTCTCAGTGCTTATGTAGGCGGTCTGTTGCTTGAATTGGTAAAATGGAAAGAGCTCGATGAAAAGTTCAAAGCAAATGTAAAATCTCCTGCAGATATCTCGAATTTCTTCAAATTTATAAAAATCGAGCAGGTCGTTGCGGTTCTGATCATAGTAATCGTATTGATCGTTCCTGTCTATGGCACTGCGATGGAATACACAAAGGGAACAGGTGGTCCTAATGGTCCCTGGATTGATGCTACTCTGTGGCTCCGCTCAAACACCCCTGATCCGGGAATGGATTACTATGGGATCTATGAAGCCCCAGAGAATGGGGAACTATTTAAGTATCCTGATACCGCATATGGTGTCATGTCCTGGTGGGACTACGGACACTGGATTGAAACAATCGGGCACAGGATGCCAAATGCCAATCCCTTCCAGCATGGAATCGGTGGGCGTAGAGAAAGCATAGATGAAGAAAACCAACCAGGTTCCTCCACTTTCTTCACGGCTCAGTCCGAAGAAGAAGCAACATCAGTTCTTGAAGCAATCCATCCTGATCCGGATAAGGCTGCTGCCCGCTATATCATCTCGGATGCGGATATGGCTACAGGCAAGTTCTATGCAATGACAGCTTGGACACTTGATATCGAAGGATATTATCAGCCCTACTGGATAGGGAACGAGTATCGGAACCTGCCTTCGACCCGATACTACAATTCCATGGAATCAAGGCTGCATATTCTGGATGGAAACGGTCTTAAGCAGTACCGTCTGGTTCATGAGACCTGGGCATATCAGACCCAGGAAACCTGGTACAAACAGATTTATAATCTTCTTTATGGAGACAGTATCCCTGAAGTTAATACGGGCTATGTCAAAATATTCGAATACGTTAAGGGTGCAAGAATTACGGGAACTGCTTCCCCTAACGAGACAGTTAATCTAAAAACTACAATTCTGACAGGCCAGGGAAGGGCCTTTGAGTATTCTCAGTCCACAACCTCGGATTCTGAGGGCAGGTATGAGTTTACCGTGCCTTACTCAACCGAAGGTTCTGTTCCGGGGGAAACCCAATTCGATACTTCACCCGCGGGCCCGTATGTAATAAGCTACGGGGAAACGACTAAAGAAGTAAGGGTCAATGAAGAAGCTGTCCTAAAAGGTGATGAAGTAAAGTCCTGAAATGAGAGGAAGTAAAATCTAAAACAACAAGATATGCAGGAAAATTTAAACTGCATATCTATTTTTCCTGAGCTTCTCTCTGTGCGGGCTTATCTACCAGGAACTTTCTACCGGATCTAATGGATAAATGCCGGTTTTTCTAATATCATCTTTACCCTTTTCTTCTTTCTTTGTGGAAGCTGTTCAATCCTTAAAACTGCTCTTAACCTGTCAGAGAAAAAGAGATACAAAACTAACGATCAGAATTGGGATAAAATTATAAACAGTTACATCGAATTAATAAATCTATTTTATCTCTTTTCATTTTAATTTATATATTTGATCGCAAAGATATACTCCTAAAGGGAAATAATATGAATTCTGAGAATCATCTAGTATCAACATTTATGCATAAAATAAAATCCAGCTGGCCTTACACTTCGGCAGTTGCGATAATTTGTTTTGTGTCCTTATGGGTCAGATTGCGTCCTTATGATTCTGTGTTTTTAGGCAATGGGTCCGTAAAGTTCGCGACCAATGACGCCTGGTACCATATACGTACTTTAAATGTCCTGCTTGAAAATTACCCTAACAGGATGTTTTTCAACCCCATGACAAACTATCCCAGCGGGAGTTACATCCACTTCGGTCCTCTTTTTGACCAGATGATGGCTATAACATCCCTGGTTCTTGGATTTGGCAGTCCCAGCCAGGGGCTGGTTGATGCCATAGGAGCTTATTTCCCTGCAGTTCTGGGAGCCCTTACTGTCATTCCAGTTTACTATATTGGAAAATATCTCGGAGGACATAAGACCGGTATACTTGCTGCGATCCTGATTGCTTTTGCGCCAGGGCAGTTTTTGTCTCGTTCAATGATTGGGTTTACAGATCACCACGTAGCTGAGTCTCTGTTCAGTACTCTCTTCATAATGTTTTTCATGCTGGCAATAACAACTGCAAAGAAAAAAAATCTGCATTTTGAAGATGTATTAAATAAAAGATCTAATGTCTTTAAAGAGCCTCTTATCTATTCTGTTGTTGCAGGTGTCATGTATTCTGCTTATCAACTTTTGTGGCCAGGGGCATCTCTTTTCCTGTTAGTAGTTCTGGTTTATGCCGTTATCCAGTATATCCTTGATAATTTCTATGGCGAGTCGAGTGATTGCCTTGGGTTCACAGGCATAATTACGTGCCTGGTAAGTGCAATACTTATACTTCCTTTCATCCACCCTGAAATGGGTTTTTCAATGTATTATTATTCATTGTTCCATGTGGCTACAGCGCTTGGAGCGATGGCAGTTTTTGCGGTTTTGAGTTTTATTGAAAGGGAATTCAAAAAAAAAAGTCTGAAAACTTATTACTACCCTCTGGCAATGCTCGGAATTGGCATTCTTGGGCTCCTTGCAACAAGAATTGTATCTCCATCCATATATTCTCTTATTATAAACACTCCGCACACGGTGTTTGGAGTCCAGACGGGTGGAGCAGCCACAATTGGTGAAGTGTCCTCAATATTTTATAATGGCGGACGTTTTACTCTAGCGAAAGCTTTTGGAAATTTCACAGTCTCTGGGTTTTTAGCCTCAATAGTTGGAATAATCATCCTTCTCGTAAATTTACTCCGGAAAGCAAAACCTGAAGAAGTACTGGTTCTTGTCTGGAGTATTTTAATGCTTTTTGCAATTTACGGCCAGAACCGTTATGCATACTACTATTCCATAAATGTTGCAGTTCTCAGTGCTTATCTAGGAGGTCTGCTGCTTGAAAAGGTAAAATGGGGCCAGCTTAACGAGAAGTTTAAAACCACTGTAAAGTCTCCTGCGGATCTCCCTGGCTTCTTGAAATTCGTCAGAATAGAGCAGGCAATTGCGGTACTGGCTATAGCAGTATTTCTGATTTATCCGGTATTTGGGGCTGCACTGGCGCAATCAACCGGCTCAAATGACCCCAATGATCCCTGGATGGAAGCATGCCTGTGGCTAAAATACTATACTCCTGATCCGGGCATGGATTATAATGCCATTTATGAAGCCCCTAAAAATGGGGAGCTTTTCGAGTATCCTGATACGGCATATGGTGTTATGTCCTGGTGGGACTATGGGCACTACATCGAGACAATCGGGCATAGGATACCAAATGCGAATCCCTTCCAGGCTGGAATTGGGGGGCGCAGGGTAAGTATTGACGAAGAGAATAAGCCAGGCGCTGCAACCTTTTTCACAGCTCAATCCGAAGAAGAAGCAAATACAGTGCTTGAAGCCATAGACCCAAGACCTGACAAAGCAGGCGCACGTTACATTGTATCCGATATTAGGATGGCTACAGAAATATTTGGGGCAATGCCTGCCTGGACTCTTGATACCGAAGGATATTATCAGCCCTACTGGGTAGGGAATGAGTATCGGAACCTGCCTTCGACCCGATACTACAATTCCATGGAATCAAGGCTGCATATTCTGGATGGAAACGGCCTCAAGCAGTACCGTCTGGTCCACGAGACAAGGGCATATCAGACTCAGGAAATCGGGTACAAACAGGTCTATAATCTCCTTTATGGAGCCAATATCCCGGAGGAGTATACCGGTTATGTCAAGATCTTCGAGTATGTCAAAGGTGCAAAAATAACAGGTACGGCATCTTCCAATGAGACCGTTAAAATAAGCACGACAATCCTTACAGGGCAGGGAAGGACTTTTGGATACAAGCAGTCAACAACTGCAGACTCTCAGGGTAAGTACGAATTTACAGTGCCTTATTCAACTGAAGGTCCAATCCAAAGCGAGACTCTGTTTGATACCGAACCTTCAGGCCCTTATATATTGAGTTATGGAAACACGACTAAAGAAGTGAGAGTAAGTGAAGAAGCCGTGTTAAAAGGAGAAGAAATAAAGGTTTAAAACCTTTCGAGAAGGTGCAGTTGGGTTATTCCTGCACTTTTATTTTTCTCTTTACACCTTTATTTTTCTCTTTACACCTTTTATTTCTTTTCACTATCCTAATGACTTTGTTTTTATTTTATAGTTTCAACCTTGTTTTTGAGCCAGATGTGCAGAATTCTCACTTCATTTTTCCGCTATCTAGATATACTATTAAAAAAACCTATCTCGCAGGTGATGTGTGATGGAAAACCCTATCATAGGCCGAGTCTGGAAATTCGGCGACGACATTGATACAGACGTTATTATTCCCGGAAAATACCTGCGGACCAAAGATATGCAGGTTTTTGCAGCCCATGCGATGGAAGGCATTGATCCCGAGTTTGCAAAAAAGGTAAAACCAGGGGATATCATTGTAGCAGGCAGCAATTTCGGTTGCGGCTCCTCAAGAGAACAGGCTCCTCTCGCTTTAAAACACGCAGGTGTAGCCTGTGTTGTCGCCAAGTCTTTTGCAAGGATCTTTTTTAGAAACGCAATCAATGTCGGATTACCCCTTATGGAAGCCGATATCGAATGTCAGGAAGGCGATGAGGTTAAGGTTGACCTGCTTAAAGGCGAAGTTATGGTTTCAGGAAAAGGCACATTCAGGGGAAATAAATTACCTGATTTTCTGCTCCAGATGCTTGCAGACGGCGGGCTTGTAGCGCACAGGAAGAAAACCCAGAGCGAGCAAAAGGCATAAGCTTCAAATGGCATAAGCCTCAAATGGCATAAGCTTCAAATGGCATAAGCCTCAAACGGCATAAGCCTCAAACGGCATAAGCCTCAAACGGCATAAGCCTCAAACGGCATAAGCCTCAAACGGCATAAGCTGATCTAAATAGATACAGGATTTAATGAAAACTAGCGGCCACTCAAAACAATCAATCATCAAAACAATTGATACTTATGATTTTTCCTGAAGAATATAAACATGTTGGCGTGACAAAATCCTTCTGTTCTGACACTGAAAAGCCAATCTATTTCCTGACTAACTACCTGATCGCAGAAAAGGAAAATCCTCAGACAGGGAGCTCCGAATATGCAGTCTACAATGTGAAAAAAAGCGGAGAGGGGTTGCTAAGGAAGGTTGAAGCTCTCGAAGCGATAGCCTCAGGAAAAGAGGTGGTAAAATATGACAGGGATCTAAACATAAAAGACCGTACACTCCTGATTGAGACTGCAAAAAAGCTCTGTACTGGCAAAGTGAACACGGTAATTTTTACAGGTGTGGACAGGCACGTTACTTTTGTTCATGACCCAGACCTTTCAAGCATTCTTGAGCTTGAAATCCTTGATGTTGCCCCTCCTCATCCCTCCTGGCTTTCTCTGGTTGTAAGAAGACTTGAAGCCAGCGGAATTTTCGGGGACCTTCAGGTCAGGTTTACTGAAAAGGTAATTGACCTCAGGCGCTTTGAAGGAAAAAATACCGTTTTCCCATGCAGTGCTTCAGGACTGGAGGGAAAATGCCTGGATTCGGATGTACTTACGGAAAATGGGCATTTGCTTGTAGGGTGCGAGATTTCAAAGACCCTTTTTGAGATGCGTTTTCCTGAACTTGAGTATTCCTTTGTAAATATCTGTCCTTTCAAATCAGAAGTAGTTGTGCCCTCAAAACCTTTTATTACTCGCTGCTGCAGGTCTGAGAATTCAGGGCTTGTTAAGATTTCGGGGTTTGATGGAGCTGTAGTCCATTGGGGAGCATCAGAGTACCAGGTTGCAGAAACTATCCGAAAACTTGTAAGCAGCCTCAGGCAGACTTCAGAAAACCTTAACATCCAACCTTGAGAATAAAAGGTTGTTTCTTCCAATCGCCTTCAATATACATATTAGTTAAGCTGTTCTGAATTCCCAGGCGAATGGTCTCTTTTCGGTCAGAAGTTCGAGGATGCCAGAATTTCTGCCAATTTATCTTCCGCTGAATGTAAAAATAACTATGATAATTCTATTTACCTTATTCTTGCTTATCCTGATCAATTTTCAGTACATCATCTCCTAAATCCAAATGATTATCATTTTTTCTTATATAGTTAAATAGGTGAAAATTTATTGGATAACTATCAAATATATTAGAAAACTTTATTATCTATATAGGATACAGTTTTAAAGCACCAATTTACCAGTGACGCTCATGGAATAAGGGAGCTTGAGGGGGACGTCAAAGATTTAAGCAACTTTATTTAATCGGAGACGGGGAGCAGATATAATATAAATTTAAAGTTGGGGGCTTGATGGTGTGTTTTTGCTCATGCTTGCGGGGCTGGTTGGGTTACTTGTAGGTTTATTCCTGCTGAAGGCCGTGTTTGTAATGGTTGCTGTTAAGGCTTCGCTTACTTACAATATAATCATCGGGCGTAATATTCAGGCTAAGTATCGACAGGTGAACATGATACCAGATTGGGTTAAAACTCTCGCAGATGACAACATATACCAGCGCTATTCCATTGATCCGTTGCGTATTGTAGCATATCCGGCATTTTACAGAAACGGCTTCAAGTTTTTTAATAGAAGTCACTATCAATATGCTGTTTCTTATGACGGCACCGGTAAATACACCGTCTATAGGAAAATGAGGCTAGGACCATCGGGCAATAAAACGAAATCAGCGGCTAAGGTAAGATCTAAAATTAAGGTATGAGGGAGGCTTAAATAAAGATCCTTTTATCAGGAAAATTTGCCCAGAAGCAAAAAACTCCAATTTCATATTCGTTTTTCTCAAAGTCAGGTTATCCTCTATTCTCTACTCAAAAACTATTTTTTATCAGTAGTCTCTTCCGACAGTAGTTCCGATTTGTTGTAGTTCCGAATGAGAATTCTCATTCATTTACATTTTTTCCTTAATAGTTCACGAGAAAGCCTTCATTTCATCGATTGCTGATATCATTTATGATAATGTGTTATAAAAATTTCAGTATTGTAAAGTCCT